>JACQBW010000035.1 GCA_016194305.1 Nitrospirota bacterium
AATGTAAATCTATTCCGCAATATAATTTCATCGGATCCCTCCTTGGTTAAGTCATATTTGAAGAGGCTATTATAGCCCCTTTTGAATAACCTCCGAGGGATCTCTATTCTCCTCTCCGCTCTAATGCTATCAGGTCTATTTAGTTGACATCCTCAAGAAATCATTCAGGTTCAAGAAAGACGGAATCATCAGATTGTTGAAGAGGTCGAGAAACATGGTCAAATGCAGAGAGACATCGCCGACTAATTGAGTTTACACTTTATCTCGATAAGCCGGTTGATGAACCAGAAATAAATCTATGACAAGACAATAGGCCTGACTCGATTTTAGTTAAGAAAATTGATAGTAACAAACCTGCGAAGACAAAATTCAAATATCCAATGAGAACTCCGTTAAATTAAGATTCAAGGGATCGAGAACGATAAGTTCTGAAAAGGGCCATCAATCTTTGGGTGGTTTTACCCGGTTTCCCTTTTCCAATGACTTTTCCATTTAATTTTGTCGCAGGCATAATCTCATACCCGGTACTGGTGACAAAGCATTCTTCCGCATTTTTAAGTTCATCCGGTCTGATCAGCCTTTCAATGACCGGCATTCCGCTTTGTTTCGCGATCTCGATGACGCAGTTTCGAGTGATCCCTTCGAGGATTCCGGATTTTAAGGAAGGCGTATACAGTTTGCCTTGTCGAACAAAGAAAAGATTGCTGATCGTCCCTTCGGATAAATATCCTCGATAATTTAACAGGATGCCTTCATCCGCGCCTGAGAGCGTGGCTTCTCTTTTTGCCAGGATGTTATTAAGGAAATTCGCGGATTTAATTTCGTTCGGGATAGCTGCCGGATGATTTCGAATTGTTTTGACGAGGGCGAGAGAGATCCCTTTCCTGTAAAGAGAATCGGCAGATGGAATGACCGGAAAAGCGGTGACAATCAAGGTAGGGGGGATAGATCGAACACGGTCCTTGCCTAAAGGAGTCACTCCGCGAGAACAAGTAATTCTGACGATGCCGTTTTTTAAGCTATTTTTTATCAATATGCTTCTGGCGATCGATCCAAATTTGTGAGCCGTCATTGGAAAGGACAGGGCAATCCGTTTCGCAGAACAAAAGAGTCTCTGAAGGTGCAATTCTAATTTGAAAATCTTTCCGTCATAGGCCCGAAGCGTTTCAAAAACGCCATCTCCATAGAGAAATCCCCGATCAAGGGGAGAAATACGGGCCGATTTCAATCGGATCCATCGCCCATTGAAAAAAATAATCGGGTTATCTCTCATCGATTCCCAAGAAGCGTCCGAATAAGTGCTTCGGCTTTGTGAAGGGTCTCCTCGTATTCCTTTCGAGGAATCGAGTCAGAGACGATGCCGGCGCCTGTTTGAATAAAACCCCGATCCTGATTCAAAAATAAGCTCCGGATCAGAATATTCAGGTCAAGTTCTCCTGAAAAACTGATGTATCCAAGAGAACCGGTATAAGGTCCCCGTTTGACCGGTTCCAGTTCGTCAATAATTTCCATCGCCCTGATTTTCGGAACTCCCGAAATCGTCCCTCCCGGAAAGAGCGCTTTCAATATATCTTGCCAGTCCACTCCTGGCTTGATGTTCCCAATAATATTGGAAACGATATGAATGACATGAGAATAGCTTTCGATTCTCATGAATTCGTCCACTTTGACTGACCCAAAGCGGGTCACCTTCCCGAGATCGTTCCGCTCAAGATCAATCATCATCAAATGTTCGGCGCGTTCTTTTGTGCTTGCAATCAGATCGGATCGCATCTGAATCTGTTCAGTCTCACTTGTACCGCGGGGACGGGTTCCTGCAATCGGCCGTGTTGAAAGTATGCCATGGGAGAGACTGACGAGTCTTTCAGGAGAGGACGAGACAATTTGAAAAGACCCGCCATCCAGGAAAGAGGAAAACGGGGACGGATTAATCTTTTGCAGGCGTTCGTAAAGGACGAGAGGATGAACCCCAGGTCGATCAAATGAAAAGCGGAGTGAAAGGTTCGCCTGAAAAATATCGCCGCATCGAATATATTCCTGGCATTGAAGAACGATGTTTTCAAATTCATTCCGGGATAACGAGGATTCGAAGACGAGGTTCCGATCCCGGGAGGCCGATGACGAAGGGGAAGGAGCCGGAAAAGGTCCGTTCAAAATGTCCAGGTATGCGGCAATTTTTATCTCGCCCCGGGATTTCAGCGTTTCCCAATCGATTCCGTTGAGGTCTTCCGGCGAGGGGTGATAAATAATCTCCGCTCGCCGTTCCAAATGATCGAATGCGATCACCGTGTCGATAAAAAAAAGGTAGATTTCCGGAAAGGTCTCGGTTTTCTTTTTGCGACCGGGAAGTTTTTCAAAATAACGGACGACATCGTAGCCGAAAAAACCGGCAGCTCCGCCAAAAAATGGAGGCAGATCGGGTGCCCTATCCAATTGAAATCCCGCGAGGAGTTCTTGAAGAGTATGAAAGGGATCAGAACCGGTCCCTTCGGGCGGCTTGCCTTTCCGAGTGATCACTCCCTGAGTTCCGTCAAAGAGAAATGTCATGTAAGGGTCCGTCCCAATAAAAGAGTATCTTCCCGTTGCGCCACTCTCTCTGCTGCTTTCGAGCAGGAAAGCGGGAGGAGATTGATAGATTTTCTTGAATGTGATGAGGGGAGACTCGTAAGGAATGGATCTGACTAGAGGTTGAAAAACAGTTCCCATCGGTAAACTTAGTTAACCAGAGACATTTCCTGAATGACTTTTTGTACGGCTTCTTCCGGATTTGCGGCCGCTAAAATCGGTCTCCCCATGACGAGAAACGTGGCGCCATGTTCAAGCGCCTCGGCAGGGGTTTCCACTCTTTTCTGGTCATCGTGTTGTGACCACGCGGGCCGGATTCCGGGAACGACATAAATAAGTTCGCGACCCAGTTCTTTCCTTAAGACCGGCAGTTCCATCCCCGAAGAAATAATACCATCGAGTTTGGCTTCTCTGGCAAGTCGTCCAAGACGAATGGAGTGGGAGATCAAAGGACCCGGCAAGCCCACCTCCCTTTCAACCATGGTTTTGCTGTGACTGGTCAATAGCGTCACCGCCAGGATCTTGGGTCGAGTCAATTGATGTTGTATTGCAAAATTTGCGGAAGCATCGATGCAGGATTTCATCATGTCGATTCCGCCTAATGCGTGGACGTTAAACATCCCCACCTGCAGCCGGGTAGCTTCTATGCCTGCTTTGGCGACCGTCGTCGGAATGTCATAAAATTTTAAATCAAGGAATACGCGACATCCCAGCTGATTGATCTTTTCCACGATTCGGCGTCCATCGGCCAGGAAAAGCTGGTTTCCGACTTTGAACCATTGAACGAAGGGCTTTAACCGAATGACCCATTCCGTGGCTTCTTCGGCAGTTTCGACATCGAGGGCAATGATCAGGTTTTCATTCACGAGGGTCATTTCTGGAATCGCTCCCATAAGTCAATAAAATCGACGTAATCATACTATGTTTGAAAGTAAAGTCAACCCGTGTCAGGGACTTCTTAACTTTCTTTTGCGGCTATGATAGAATCCGGTCATGGACTTTTCCATTATGAGCCAGTTCAAGTCCCATCTCTCCCTTCCTCTCCATATTCATCATGTCGCCTATTTAATGAAAGATCCCCCTCATGACGCTCCTCTCGCGAAAGCGGAGTTTCGGCAGCTCATTTCCTGGTTTCAGATCGAACCGGAGCACTGCTTTGAAGAAAAGAAGATGGGACTTGGCATTAAAAAATATCCCAATGGGGATCAGCTCCTCATTTTATGGAGGCTCCATACGGAATATTACAGTTATCAAACATGGCATCTCCCATCCAATCCTTCCCGAGTCCTCACTTTTGGCCCGATTGATCTGCCGGGATATCTTTTCCAATCCTGTCCACTGGGTACCCGAATCTCCTGGATGGATATTCTGGTTCAATCAGGGAATGATCCGGTTTCAAAACAGGAACTGCAAGAGGTGTTCAGAGGTCCTGAGATATTTGGAAGCCGCGTGATCGAGGCCATTTCACTTTATACCGATTTTGCTCCTGATGAGCATGAAAAGGTTCGGTTCCTCGTCCGTTCTGCCGATGTCCGGTCACTTAAAGAAAAGGCGCCGTTTATCCTGGAATCTCTCTCATTTCTCGAAAATTACAGGCACTTGATTCTTTTTCCGCTTGATGAATTTAACCAGCATATGGATCGCTTTTATCAACTCGAAAAAGACCAGGTGGTAAAAAGGGAAGAAATTTCCCGGGGTTTGGAAACCTCGAGTCCGAAGCAATTTAAGGAGTGGCTGATCCTGCTCACCCGGACGCTCTCGGAAGTCAACCGGATAGGAGACAATGTCCGATATCATCTCGCATCTGCTGTCCCTTATGACAGCATTCTCAATGCGACACTGGAAGAGCTGAAAGAGACCGGGGAGATCGGTTTTCAGCCGTTGGGCTATTTTATCAAACGAAAAGTCCGGGGAATCGCAGACGGTTATCTCCGACTCATCGAAAGAATCGATGCGCTGAACAAGGCGTTGGAAGGGACCGTTGCCGTACTGAGAACGCGGGTCGATTTGGCGATGGAAGAGCAGAATCTCTCCCTGCTCAAGAGCGTCGACGAAACAACCAAGAATCAGGTCCATCTTCAGCAGACGGTGGAAGGACTCTCTGTCATCGTGCTCACCTATTATATTACCGGGATCGCCAATTATTTTTTCAAAGGAGTCAGCGAGTGGGGGTTGATTCAATCTCCCGGTCTGGCCACAGCCGTTTGTCTTCCCATTTCATTTTTGATTGCTTTCGGACTCGTTTACCGGGTCAAGAGAGCTTTAACCCGCCGCGATCATCAAAACAACGAATAGGAGAAGTGTCGGAATGGACAAGGTGATGAGAGGAATGTTGACTGTGGGAGAGCTCGCCAAAATGGTGAAGAAAGGGGAGATTGAAACCGTCATTCTTTCCTTTACCGACCACTACGGCAGGCTGATGGGGAAACGTCTTGATGCGGAATTCTTTCTGGAAGTTGGAGTGAAGCAGGGTACTCACGCTTGCGATTATCTTTTGACTGTGGATATGGAAAACGAACCGGTTCGTGGCTATCGCTTTGCGAATTGGGAAAAAGGTTACGGAGATTTTCACATGGTCCCGGACCTTGCCACCTTAAGAATGGCAAGCTGGCTGGACAAGAGTGCGATCGTCATCTGCGATCTGGAAGATGAAAAGAGGGGGGGTGCTGTTCAACAGGCCCCCCGTACAATATTGAAGAAACAGGTTCAAAGGGCTTCAAAGCTGGGCTATACTGTCATGGCCGCATCGGAGTTGGAATATTACCTGTTCCGGACTTCCTATAAAGAGGCCTGGGAAAAACAGTATCAAAATCTTGAGTCCGTGGGATGGTATCTGGAAGACTATCATATTCTGCAAGGGACCCGCGAAGAGGAATTCCATAGCGCGGTACGCAAACATCTGAAGCAGTCCGGAATTCCGGTCGAAAACTCGAAAGGGGAATGGGGGCTGGGACAGCACGAGTTAAACGTCCGTTATGACAAGATCCTGGAAATGGCAGACCGTCATGTGATTTATAAAGAGTGCTTGAAAGAAGTTGCGGAGAAAATGGGAATCAGCGTGACATTCATGGCAAAATTTTCGTCCGTGCAGGCCGGATCAAGTTCCCATATTCATTTAAGCCTTCGAAAAAACGGTAAGAATGTATTTCCAGGAAAAAAACGATTGGGCCCTCTTCAATGTTCCGATGTTTTTCGCTGGTTTCTCGGGGGATGGATCGCCCACGTCCCTGATTTTATGGTTTTTTATGCGCCGACCATTAATTCCTATAAGCGGTATCAGAGCGGCTCATGGGCTCCAACCCGGCTGGCCTGGAGCTACGACAACAGGACAGGTGGCTTCCGTGTTGTGGGCAAAGACGAGAGTCTCAGAATCGAGTGCCGGATTCCGGGAGCCGACTGCAATCCCTACCTTGCCTTTGCGGCGGCCCTTGCTTCAGGTCTAGATGGAATCGAAAAAAAAATGGAGCCGCCTCCGGTTTTTGAGGGGGATATCTATTCTGCCGAAGATCTACCCCGGGTTCCTTCCACGCTTCGCGAAGCGACAGAGATTTTCGGTCAAAGTGACGTGGTTAAACAAACGTTTGGGGACGAGGTGGCAGAACATTATCTCCATTTTTACCGTTCGGAACAGGAAGCGTTTGACAGGGCGGTGACGGATTGGGAAAGAATCAGATATTTCGAACGAATTTAAGGGCATGGAGTGATTGAATCAGCCAAATCCATGAACGGGATCTCCGGAACGCCGTTCCTGGAATTGGCAGACGATATGATTTTACAGGTCGTAATTTGAAATAGATCATCGGGAGGTTGAATTCAATATGAGATTGAAAGATAAAGTAGCTCTCATCACAGGAGGTGGAAGCGGGATCGGACGGGAGACAGCGCTTCTTTTTTCTGCCGAAGGGGCATCGGTTGTGGTGGTGGATAAAGATGCGCCCGGAGGAAATCAAACGGTGGCGTTGATTAAGTCTTCAGGAGGGAAAGCGATATTTGTTCAGGCGGATGTGTCCAAAAAGGCGGAGGCCGAAGAAATGGTTGCGAAGGCCGAAAAGGCGTATCAACATCTGAATATCCTGTTTAATAACGCGGGAATCATGCATGGAAACGACGACGACGCGATCAAGACCGAGGAAGAGGTTTGGGACCTGACGATGAACATTAATCTAAAAGGGGTGTTTCTCGGATGCAAATTTGGAATTCCGGCCCTTCGAAGATCCGGGGGCGGATCGATTATCAATACCGCTTCATTTGTGGCTCATTTGGGAGCGGCGACACCTCAGGTGGCCTATACGGCAAGCAAGGGAGGAGTCCTCTCTTTTACGCGAGAACTCGCGGTGATCCACGCACGAGAAAATATCCGGGTGAACGCGCTCTGTCCCGGTCCGCTGAGGACAGAGCTCTTGATGAAATTCCTCGATACGGAAGAGAAGAAGCAGAGACGCCTGGTCCACATTCCGATGGGCCGATTTGGGGAAGCAAGGGAAATTGCAAAAGCAGCCCTTTTTCTGGCATCGGACGAGTCGTCCTATATGACGGGAACGTCGTTCATGGTGGATGGCGGGATCACGGCCGCCTATGTCACACCTCAGTGAATTTGAACCAGGTATAAGGCCAATTTGGAGAGTCGAATGAAATCATCCGTACTAAAAGTCATTAACCCTTTCGATCAGAAAATCGTCTGCGAACTTCCCTGGGAAGAGGAGACGACACTCAATAAAAAAATAGGAGAAGCCCACCAGGCCTGGGGTCAATGGCGGCACCTCTCTCTGGATGAGCGGACAAAGCAGGTCAAAATCGGGCTGGAACGATTTCGTTCCCGGTCAGAGGCCATTGCCAGGGAGATTACCCTTCAGATGGGGAAACCGATCGCACAGTCCAAAAGAGAAATGGAAACGTTTTTTGACCGGGCGGACTATATGATTTCTATCGCAGGGAAGTCGCTCTCACCGATTGTCCTTCCCGAAAAGAAAGGATTCCATCGCCGCATCGAACATCTTCCTCTGGGGGTCGTTTTTAATATCGCCGCCTGGAATTATCCATTGTTAATACCTGTCAATGTAATCGTTCCGGCGCTTCTCGCGGGTAATACCGTTGTCCTGAAACATAGCGCGAGGACGCCGCTATGCGGGAAAGCCTTCGAAACGGCGTTCGGAGAACTTGAAATACCCGGTCTGGTGACGAATCTGGTGTTGACACACCAGCAGACCCTGAGTGTTATCGAAGATTCGAGGATACATTACGTCGCTTTTACCGGATCGGTGCCGGGTGGAAGTCAAATTTACCGGCATTCGGCCAAACGATTTATCGACGTTGGTTTGGAACTGGGAGGGAAAGACCCGGCCTATGTCGCTGAAGACACCGATCTCGACTTTGCAGTTGAAAATATCATCGATGGTGCCTGTTATAACGCGGGACAATCTTGTTGCGCAGTCGAGCGGGTATATGTCCATCATACACTTTACGAACCTTTTCTCATTAAGGCAAAAAAAGTCCTGGAGGCTTATCAGCTGGGTAACCCGTTGGAACCGGGAACGACGATGGGCCCACTGGTCAGCCGATCCGCGCTTGAACTGCTGGAAAATCAGGTCAGGGACGGAATCACCCGGGGAGGAAGATTAATTATGGGAGGGAAGCGCCTTCCGGATTCGGAGGGAAATTTCTTTTTACCCACTCTGATTGCAGATCTGCCTAATCGTGCTGAATTGATGCAGGAAGAGAGTTTTGGTCCTATTGTCCCGGTCATGTCCGTTGCGGATGACGAGGAAGCATTGAAGTGCATGTCGGACTCAAGATACGGATTGACGGCGTCTGTCTGGACCAGGGACCGTGAAAGGGCGGAATATTTTGCCCAAAATCTGGAAACAGGCACCCTATACCAGAACCGCTGCGATTACCTCGACCCGGCTCTCCCCTGGACCGGAATGAAAGACAGCGGAATTGCCGCTACCCTCTCCGAATTTGGTTTCTATCACCTCACGAAACGAAAAAGCATTCACTTTAGGGAAAGGTAGGGATACCCGGGGCTAAAAAGGGAAACTCTGGTATAATTATGGGATGGAAACAACGCAAGAACCGATTGAAACTAAAAGAAAATATCCGAGAGTCCGTCAGGAACTCCCGTTCTCTTTTCGCGTCGTCCATCCTGAATCAGAGGAAAATTGGGTATCTACAAAAACAAATATCCTGGGTGGAGGAGGTATATCGGTCATTTCGCCTGTTTTGCTTCCGGTTGGGGCCCTTCTTCACGCGAAAATAAACCATTATGCGCGGGTGATCGAATTCACTGCCGAAATTGTCTGGGCGGAGGAAGTGCTTATAGGCGAATCGATCCAGTCAAGATGCGGCCTTCGTTTTACCCAGATTTCTCAGGATAGTCTCCTGTCTATTCACGATATCATCAATAATTCCCAAAGCAGACCATTCCAGCAAATTCATCAAAATCAGATAGACCAGTAGCCAATTCAGGATTTTATCGATCTGGATTCCAGAAAAAGAAGTTTTTTCTTCTGATCTTCGCCCCATCGGTACTTTCCAGGATCGCCCGATTTTCGAATCACGCGATGACAGGGAATGAGATAGGAAATCCGGTTTTGTCCGATCGCGTTGCCCACTGCGCGCGCGGCACGAGGGAATCCGACTCTCTTTGCGATCTCCTGATAGGAGGTTTGAGATCCATAAGGGATCCGAAGGAGCTCCTTCCAGACTTTGATCTGAAATGGGGTGCCCATCACTGTTAATTCGATGGGGGAGGGGTCGATATTCTTGCGGGAAGGGAAAATCCTGTTTTTAAATAGCCGCGTTTTTTCAGGTGATTCCAAAAACAGGGATCCGTCCAGGTCCTGCTTCATTTCCTCGATCGCATAATTTTCATCGCCTTTTCTTATGAAACTAAAAAAAGAAATCTTCCCATCAGAGAGAGCGATCAAACACTGGCCTAACGGGGTAGGGTGTATTCCATATTCAATGTTTAACGTTGTTTTTTTTCTCACGAATTCGACTCTACTCATGAAATGTGCCTTGATCATAGCCGCCCCTCCCCAAAAAGATCACTTGAATATTGGATCGCTCAATCGATTTTAAAATGAAAACAAGGGTTAATCAATCCCTTATTTATTCTTTTATCGCATCGAATGACAGAGAACGATCGAATATCCTTGAATTGAAAAATGACTCGTTATTTGATACGCTAGCGGCGGTAACTGGAGCCGCATCAATGTTCAAAAGTATTGCTTCACCTGTTGTTTTAGGGTTAGGTATCTGCTTTTTGTTTTCCCAGATCGGATTGGGCGACGAGAGTGACCTTTCACTTCTCTTGCAAAGGATTGATCAGGCTTATTTTGAAAGAAATCTGGGTAACCAGTTAGTCGATGGCGAGCAGATGTGCGAGGAAGCGCTTGCCAAAGTGACAGCTAAAGACGATATCTACTGGAGAATGGCCCGTTTTAAGGCGTGGGAAGGAGCCATTGCGAAAGAAGCGCCCGATAAACTGAAACTTTTTAATAATGCAAAAGGGTGGGCCGAAAAGGGGATTGAAGCCAATTCTGGAAATGCCGAAACCCATTTCTGGTTAGGAGTTGCTTATGGCAGAATCGGGGAAACTCAGGGAATCTTTAAATCATTTTCTCTGATCGAACCGATTCGTCATGAAATGGATGAAGTCTTGAAACTCAATCCAAATCATGCCGGAGCGCATCATCTTCTCGGCGTGATGTACAGAAAACTCCCCTGGTTTAAGGGAGGTTCCAACAAGAAATCGGTCGAGGAGCTTCAAAAATCGATTGATCTGAATAGCGCGAATACGCTTTATCATCTCGATCTGGCCAAGACTTACCTTGCCATGGACAAAACGAAAGAAGCACGGATAGAGCTTGAGAAAGTTAAGACCATTATGCCTCCGTTTGATCCGGTTGAGGCTGAGATAGACCGAAGGGCTGCTGAACAGCTCTTGGTAAACAGATGAAAGGAGAATGAAAATGACGAAACGGGATGGAGTCGCAATTTATCCTAACGGGGTGACGCTTGCGAAATGGCCGAGAAAAGAAGAACCGACTGCGGAGAATGTGGCACAGGAAATGAAAAAATACGGATACACGGTTTACGACCAGCAGACGGTGGCCCCCTGGTTTGAACGAAGCCGGCATGGACATGATGAGGCGGAGATTCGAGGAGCCATTTCGGGGGTCATTACCTTTCACTTTGATGAGTTTCCCGTTACCCTCGAAGCGGGAGATATTTTAATGATTCCGGGCGGGATTCCTCATGAGGTCATCAGCCACAACGGGAGCCCTTTCTCGGCATACAAAGGATCCAAAAGTGGTGAACGGAAGGTCACAGAGTATGCAAATGGAGTAGGAAGTGTCGAAGATCTCGCAGCTCGTCGCGCCTCTGCAAAAATGAAATGAATCTTATTGCGATTGATCTCGATGGAACGCTTGAAGACAGCCGTCGGGATATGATTTCTTCCGTACATCGGGTGCGGGCCGGTTTTTCACTTTCCAGACGGTCAGATGACCGGATTGCTCCCTGGGTCAATCAGGGAATGGAACGACTTTACCTGAACTGTTTCGACGACTATCTCGAAAAGGGAATTTATCCCGAACGAATGAATATCGTTCGGAACGCGTATGAACTTGATTATCTCGGCCAAGTTGCAACTGAAACCCGCCTGTATCCAGGCATCTCCGAAGCACTTTCAGGACTGTCGCTTGTCGGCCGTCTGGTTGTCGTCACAAACAAACCTGAAAAGATCTCGAAGCGATTACTGAAGGAGTTGAAAATAGACCATTGGATCTCCGGTCTTGTTGGAGGGGATACGATTGGAAAAATAAAACCTGATCCAGCTCTTTTACAAGAGGCGGCCCGCCTGGCGGGTTATTCATCCGACTCAGGCATTTCCTTTATGATTGGAGATACGTCCGGGGATATTCAGATGGGGCGTGCCTTTGGCGCCGTCACGATCTGGTGCGCCTGGGGTTATTCAAAAAATCCGGGAGTCGCACCTCACGAAACTGCCACAGATCCGGAACAGCTCAAAGAGCTTGTGCAAAAGCGAACGCCAAAGCAAATTGAAGCCATTATTTAGAATCGTTTCCAGTTGGAATAAATTTTAATGCCGCCGAGTTAATGCAGTACCTCAATCCTGTCGGTTCCGGTCCGTCCTTGAAAACGTGTCCCTGATGTCCGCCGCATCTTCGGCAGTGGACTTCCGATCGGGGATAAATTAATTTCCAGTCCGTTCTTGTCTCAATGGCTGATTCTTCCAGAGGTTGCCAGAAACTGGGCCAGCCGGTTCCGCTATCAAATTTGGTCTCGGATGAGAAAAGAGGCAGGTCGCATCCGGCGCAGTGATAGTTTCCCTTTGCCTTGTTTTCATGAAAGCTGTTTTTAAAGGGAGGTTCCGTTCCCTCCTTCCTTAAGACCCGATACTGTTCCGGCGTGAGCATGGCTTTCCACTCTTCATCTGATTTCTGATAGTCACTCATTTTCCTGATCTCCCGAACCGAATTAGAAGGTGACTGTTTTTATGAAATACTCTCTGGAAGTTTACCTAACTTCAAGTGCCAAGAGCAAGAGCCGAGCTCAAAGGCACCATCGCGAAGATTGAATGGTCAACTCAGGGAATCGAGGCGATCGCAGGTGGATAAGCCTATAAAGTCTGTGAGTAGAGGGCATTTCCGGATGGATGAGGTTCTAGATAGGCATCGAACGGCATGGCGATATTGCGAAGAAAAAGATTTCCGGTTTCTGTCACCCTAATGTTTTCAGCAGAGACCTCAACCAAACCGTCTTCCTCCATCTTGCTTAATTCGGCGAGGGCATCGGCAAAGTAATCGTTGAAATCAATTTTCCATTTTTGCGAAAGCATCGGGAGGTCTATCTCCGAGCCGCACATAATCCGCATGATGACCTCGCGTCGGATCTTATCATCCAGGGAGATGTTCATTCCGCGTTCGGTCGCCAGTCTGCCCTGCTGGATTCTTTTGCTGTACTCGTCAATCTCTTTGACATTTTGCGCGTAAATCTCCTCCGTCTGGCTGATACCGGAAACCCCGAAACCATATAGGTCGCTCTCTCCATGTGTCGAGTAACCTTGAAAATTCCTCCAGAGCGTTTGGTTCTCCCTGGCCTTCACCAGATCGTCGTTGGGTTTCGAATAGTGATCCATTCCAATATTGACATAACCGGCTGAATTCAGCTTTTCAATGACCAGAAGGCGCAGCGCCAGACGAGTCTGAAAATCAGGGAGGTCTTTCACACGTATCAGCTTTTGGTGTTTCAGCAGGTTCGGAAGGTGGGCGTAACTGAAAATGGCCAGACGGTCGGGCGACCAGGAGATAATTTTATCCAGGGTCCGGGAAAAGGTTTCTACACGCTGGTGCGGCAATCCGAGCATCAAATCGAAATTAATACTTTTAAACCCGGCATTCCGCATCCAGCCGTACACTTCGTAAACAATATTTTCAGGCTGGACGCGATTGACGCTTGTTTGAACCTGATTGTCAAGATCCTGAACGCCCAGGCTCATTCTGTTAAAGCCGCTCTCTTTTAACGCGGCAATATGATCCCGGGTTAATTCCCTGGGATCGACTTCACAGGCAATTTCCGCACCGGGAGCGATCAGGAACTCATTTTGTATGGATGAGAACAGATTTCGGATATCGGATGGCTGAAGAAAAGTGGGCGTGCCGCCTCCCCAATGGATCTGTTGCACTCTTTTTTTGGAAGGGGCCAATCCCGCAATAAGGGAAATTTCCTTTCTTAATAACGCCACGTATTCTGCCGCGTGACTGTAGCGCTTTGTTGCGAACATGTGACAGCCGCAGTAATAGCATAAGGAATCGCAAAACGGAATATGGAAATAGAGTGAAAGGTCCCGGTCGCTGTTCTGGTTTCGGCAGAGCTCTTCCCTCCATTCTTTTTCACCGAATAGATTTGAAAAATGGGGTGCGGTCGGATAGGAGGTATAGCGCGGTCCGGGTCTGCTATATTTCTTGAGTAAAAGATTTGTCAAAGTCATCGGATTGCAGGCGTAAGTCTGTCAAATAGTTTATCATGTCCTGTCCGAAAGATAAAAAGTTTTGTTAAAAATACAAAACCTAGATCACATAACGATTGTTTTGAAATACAGTCATGCCGTCAACATCGACACGATCTGCGGCGGCAAAGACGTCAACATGGAATCGATTGCTCTTGGGAAAACCGGGTTTGGTATAAATCGAATGTTTTCCCCCGAGTGAAAGGTGAATGCCACACATCCTTTCGTAGGCAGAGATATCACTGACCCGTCTCTTACGGTTCATTGCCCGATTCAATCCGAATCCCAATTCCCTTAACCAGACCTTCGATTCGTCATTTCGAATTTCATCTAAAACCGCATGAAAGGCTGAAGGCGCGTCCGGCGCGTCGACCAGAACCCCGTTTTCAATCAGTGCTGAAAAAGGCTTTTCAACGAAAAAGACTGTAAAGTCGGTATTTCCAAAGGCAAACAGGGCGATCTTCCCATTGACGCGCGAGATTTCCTTGGGCTCCGAAAAAACCTCTCCGATAGGAAATTGTCCCCCGACATTTCGCATTTTGGAATAATCTCCAATATTGAGTTTGGCATTTTCAAAGGGAGAAGAGTAGGTCAGGACATTCTGGTCCGAGAAGATTTCAATTTTCTCGCAGGCATCGATCTTTTCTTTGAGCGCCGGACCGAACGTTCGATAATAGTCAGAATCGTACGCCAGGGCGTCAATATAGATTGACATTTCTTCGGGACGTATTCGGGAAAGATGCGGGTGTTCGATGACTTTAAGTTTTCGATTAAATAGCTCAAGCCGAATCCGAAACTGGTTCAACCTGAAGCTGGTGGACTGGATCAGGATTACCAGGTCACCGGCAGAAAGCCGGTCAATCGCTTCTAAAATCTCTTCGGGGGAAACCTGGTCGAAATTGATCAGGACCGCGTCTGGAAGGGCCTGGGTATAAGCATGAGCAATCTGAATGGCAAGCGGGGACTGTTCGTCGAATACCAGAAGAGCCTGTTGTGCCGAGGTGTGCCCGATGGCCAGAGAGACCAGATCTCGAATATGATTGACAGCGCAGTCCGGCAAATAACAGGTTACCTTTTCCAGAATTCGGGCGAGAAATTGTCGACTGTCACCGCATCCCGTCTCGCCGCCGCCGCAGACTTTAACAATTCCCCCTCTTCCCGCGAGAGGACACCCTTTTTGAGGCCTTCTTCAATGACCGATTCTTCGGAACCCGGGTGGAGAAGCCGTTTATGAAGTGCCGAGGATATCTTTCGTTCAGGAACTTCGGCCGCCACGATCTTTTCAAGAGCAAATTCAAGTCGTCCGATGGAATCTTCCGGAGACTTCGGAATATAGATTCCCTGAGTCAGCCGGTCTCTCATCGAGCTCGGCCTCAGAAGAATTCTCGCGATTTGGTGGCCCAGTTCGTCTACGGGCATTTTAAAAGGCCTTCCGTCCGGAAAGAGGATCAGTTTTAAAAGAGAGGCGATCCAACGGCTCGGAAAATTCTTAATGACTTCAAAAAAGCGCTGTTGGATTTGATGGAGCGAATATTCGAGGCTCCAAAAGACCAAAGGGAGATCTTCTTCGCGGCGCCCGTCGTCCTCATATCGTTTTAGAATGGCAGAAGCGATATAGAGGTAGCTTAATATATCCCCAAGCCGGGCTGACAGCTTTTCGCGAAATTTCAGTGATCCTCCCAAAATGAGCATGGAGAGGTCAGCGGTCAGGGCGAACCCCGCGCTGGTTCGAGTCAGCATCTGGTAATAACGGCTAACCGGTCCGCTGACCGGAACTTTCACGAATCGAGCGCCGGTTAATCCCATGAATAAAGCCCGGGCAGCGTTTGAAAGTGTAAATCGAATATGACTGAAAAAAAGCCGGTCAAAATTGTTACAGGCCCGTTTTGGATCCGGATCCTGAGTCGACTCCAGTTCTTTCAAGATAAAAGGGTGGCAGCGGATTGCCCCTTGTCCGAAGATAATCAGGTTTCGGGTCAGAATATTGGCCCCCTCTACAGTAATGCTGATCGGTATCCCCTGGTAGACCCGCCCCATAAAATTGCGCGGCCCCAGACAAATTCCGCTTCCACCCTGTATATCCATCGCGTCATTGATGACTCTTCGCATCAGCTCGGTGAGGTGGTATTTAATCATGGCAGAAATAACAGATGGTTTTTCTCCCGAATCAACCGCTCCAAGCGTCATGACGCGGGCCGCATCCATGAGATAGGTCATACCGCCAATTCTTGCAAGGGGTTCTTCGATTCCTTCAAAGTGGCCGATGGGGGTCTTAAATTGCTTTCGAATTGCCGCATAAGCACCGGTCGCCCGGGAGGCCAGCTTGCCGGCGCCCGTTGAGAGAGCAGGAAGAGAAATAGCGCGTCCGGCAGCCAGGCACTCCATCAGCATTCGCCATCCCTGGCCTGCGCGTTGAATGCCTCCGACAATAAATTCAACCGGTATAAATACATCTTTTCCGAAATTTGGACCATTCTGAAATGTGAGATTCATGGGAACATGACGGTTCCCGATCGTAATGCCCGGGAGTTGGGTCGGTATAAGGGCGACGGTAATGCCCAGTTCTTCTTTTTCACCGATAAGATGGTCGGGATCATAAAGTTTAAAGGCAAGTCCCAGGAGGGAAGCAATCGGTCCCAGCGTGATATATCTTTTTTCCCAGTTTAACCGGATTCCCAGGACATCTTTTTTTCCTTCGAATTCTCCTCTGCAGAGAATGCCGGAATCGGTGATCGAAGCGGCATCGCTGCCTGCAGTGGTGCTGGTCAGTGCAAAACAGGGAATCTCCGAACCATTTGCGAGGCGCGGAAGGTAATAATTTTTCTGTTCTTCGGTTCCATAGTGGAGGAGTATCTCGGCAGGACCGAGAGAATTGGGAACCATTGTGGTTACACCGACAGACAGACTCCGGCTTGAAATCTTCATGATCACCGAAGAGTGGGCTAATGCAGAGAATTCAAGCCCGCCATATTTCTTTGGAATAATCATTCCGAAGAAGCCCTTTTCTTTCAAAAATTTCCAGACTTCAGGCGGAAGGTCGTGGTACACCTCATTAATTTTCCAGTCGTCAACCAGCTGGCAGAGTTCTTCTACCGGACCATTTAAAAAGGCCTCTTCTTCCGCTGTTAATTTCGGACGGGGAAATGAGAGGAGTTTCTTCCAGTCAGGGCGCCCGCTGAATAGATCAGCGTCCCACCAGACGGTTCCGGCCTCGAGAGCCTCTTTTTCGGTTTGCGACATGTGAGGAACGATTCTTCGGAAGAGGTTCAGGAGAGGATTGCTGATCAATAGCTTCCGGAAAAATGGAACGTTTAACGGGATGAAAATAGCTGCAAAAAGTCCCCAGAAAATCATTTCAGCCGTCGAGGAAGGAGAACCAAAAATCGTCCAGAAAACGAACGCGATCCCCAGGCAGATGGTCCAGACAAATCCCGAGACCCCGATGGCCGCAAGAATCCAGAATGCGAGAATTCCTGAAATTAGCGTTGCAAGTATGACCATTCCTTGGCTCCTTTTTATCTCATTTTCTTAATTCTATCAATCTTTGGGGAAGAGTCAAATCATTCACTTCTACTCTGTTGACGCGCACTTTGTCAATCTCTTTGGCGTCAGGGGCAAATTGAAAGCAACTCTTTGAAATTTTAGGGGAGCGAGGGGAATGAAAACGGTGGTCCGGCAAAGGTGGAGATGACCTTTGAAAAGAGATTCAATTTGTTGATCGTGTTTGTTTTCTTGTCGGTAAAGTAGATGTCCTTCCCGGAAGGATCGAAAGTGACTCCCTGGGGAATCGGGGAAAGCAGGGAACCGGCAGAGGTGAGGGGATAAACCCGGAGTTCTCCCGTTGACAGTCCAAATTGGTTAAGGACATGATTTGCCGTATCTGCAATAAAGAGTAAGGTATTGATCTGATTGACAGTGATTCCCAGCGGGAAAAACAGACTTTGACCCGAAGGAAACGTAATCGTCGTCACTTCCGCGGTTTCAACGATGACTTTCCGGATCGCCTGATTCGAGCTATCGGTAACATAGAGAGAACGCCCTGAGGGATCGATTGTGATCCCGGCAGGATGATCAAAACGGGCTTTTTCTCCAATACCATTTTGAAATCCAAGATAACCGGGCCGTCCGGCAATCGTTGTCACCGAACCTGTTGATATTTCGATCTTTCTGATCATATGGTTTGCGGTATCGGCAATATAAAGCCAGACATCGGTGGGATCGATCGTAATTCCGGAAGGTTCATTGAATCTCGCGGAATGACCCGCGCCGTTTTCGAGGCCGAAATAACCTGGTTTTCCCGCGAGGGTGGAAACCCGCCGGTTTGCCAGGTCAATTTTCCGAATCGTGTGATTTCCGGAATCACAAAGATAAAGGGTTGTCCCTTGATGATCAATCGTCAGCCCATGAGGAGCCCGGAATCGGGCGTCCTGGCCTGTCTCGTCGATTGATCCAAAACTCCCTCCGGAGCCGACCAGCGTCGAGACGACACCGGAGGAGATGACGATTTTCCTGATGACATGATTAAAGGCATCGGTAACATAGAGCGCCTTCCCGTCTGATACGATATCGAATGGATTACAAAATTTCGCCTGACGGGCCGGTCCATCCTGGTATCCGCATTCATAGGGGGAAGGGGGTTCCTCCCTGATCTGGAATGTTTTAGATTGAAGCGAGCTCGCATGCAGGAGCAAGAGGAAAATCATTCCTGGCAAAATTAGGAAATTCGGTTTGATTTTTGGCACCGGAAGCTATTGTGGTTTAAATAATTCATACCTTTCGCCGAATATCGGATTTTCCGGCCATTTCGGAAAAACTGTCTCCGCAGGTGGTCTGAATTTTCGATAGACATACCAATATAACAAGATAACAATCATTTGAAAAATAAAAAATATTTTCCTGTAAATTCCCGGATCACGCCGTTTTGATTCAAAATTCAGTTGAACTTCCCGCATGAAGATTAACGGTTTGTTTGCTTCAACCATCCCTTTTTTCTTGGAATAACAGAACTGTTCGTTGACAACATGGTTTAACTGTAATATAAATTAAGTAGAGTGATAATGTATGTTAAAATGCCTTGTCTTCTGATTTAAGGAAATGGATATGTTAAACGAAAATCGGGTGGGTCCTGCGGCGAGTTTTTCTTACAAAACGGCCGAAGGAGTCGTGGTGATGGACTCCTCAGGGAAAGTTTTGTTTGCCAATTCCTACATCGAAGAGTTACTTGGGTTTTCCGACGGGGAGATGAAGGGAAAGTTCTGTTTTGAAACCTGCCCAGGGCACGATCTATCCGGAAACCGGTATTGCTTTGCGAACTGCTCCGTACTCGAAATGGCCAGGAGAGACGAGCTCGTGCAGAATTTCGATATTCAGCTGGTCAATCGGAAGGGAAAGAAACTCTGGTTGAATGTCACGACCCTTCTGGAAAATGATTCTTCCTGTCCGGTCGGTTCCAACATCGTTCATATTTTCCGACAGACCGCTTCTCCAGTCGCTTTGGAGAATTATTTTAAACAAAACATCAAAGATTGGGTGGATACGTCATTAAAAGATCAGGAAATGATTCAGTTAACCCAAAAGGGTAACAGATGGGTTGGGATAGCAAAAAAATTCTATCTGAGTCCTCGAGAAATCGAAGTTTTTCAAAATCTGGTCCAGGGCCACGGAACCCTGGAAATAGCAGAAATCCTCCACCTCAGTCCCACGACGGTCAGGACTCATGTTCAGAGAATACTGAAAAAACTGCATGTCCACAGTATGCTGGAAGCGGTTGCCCTTGTTCTCGGAGAAAGACCCGCCGCATAAGATTCCGGCGCAGGGGTCCCGCCGGTAAACGAAATTACTTTTTGGCCTGTTTCTCGACCGCTTCCACTTGAATCAAAATATCCACATCCTCTCCAACCAGGAATCCCCCGCTATCGAGTACTTTGTTCCAGACGATGCCATAGTCTTTTCTGTTTATTTTACTGGTCGCCGAAAATCCGGCGCGGATGTCGCCCCAGGGTGATTTTGCGCTTCCGAGATATTCCACCTCAAAAGTGGCAGGACGGGTTACGCCATGAATGGTCAGATCCCCGGAGAGAAGGAATTTCTTGTCGCCGGAAGGAGTAACTTTTTTGCTTTCAAATATGAGAGAGGTAAATTTATCAACATCAAAGAAATCCGCAGATCTTAAATGAGTATCCCGTTTGACATGATTCGTATTGATGCTCGAGGCAAGGATCGTGAACTTTCCGGCCGAGTGATCCGGGCTCTTTTCATCAAAACTAAACGATCCTTCGAAATCCTTGAACTCTCCCTGAAGTTTCGTCACCATATGTCTAACCTGAAATCCGGCATGGGAATGATCTTTGTCCACGGTATATTCCGCAGCGTTTCCCGGCATGGAAATAAGTCCAAGGGATAGAAGTGTCATGAGAAAGGTGAATACAAATTGGTATGGATTGACCATCGTAGCTGATTCCTCCTGTGTGCGATGAGGGTTTTGAAAAGAAATGATGAAATGTGAACGATTGTTTAGGAAAGTCTAACATCAAAAAAGAGAGTTCTGCAATTTAAATCTGTAAGCAGAACCTGGAGGTGACCATGTTTCCCGTGTCAGATCGAAAAGAGAAGGCATTGAAAGATAAAATGGAAAGATTAAATATTCGGGAAGAAGATTTAGAAGAAAGCTTCATCCGATCCTCGGGTGCCGGAGGGCAAAATGTCAATAAAACGTCCTCCTGCGTTCTTCTGCACCACCTTCCGAGTGGTATCCGGGTCAAATGTCAGAAGGAACGGTCCCAGGCGCTCAACCGATATTTGGCTCGAAAAATTCTTCTGGATAAAATCGAAATAGAGTTGAAAGGAAGAGAGAGTTCTGAAAAAAAACGTATTGAAAAAATTCGACGGCAGAAAAGAAAAAGATCACGCCGGGCTCAGGAAAAAATTCTGGAAACAAAACATCGGATTTCGGCACAAAAATCAATGCGTGCGAAAGTCACCCGCGCGAATCAGGACGAGGAATAGCTCGAAATCCATTTAACTGTCAAGATGCCCAGTGCAGTCATACTGAGAGATCCGATTAAGTGACTGAGAATCAATAGCCCTCCCCAAAAATATTCCGCTCGTGCCAAGAGGGAAACCGTTTCCCCTGAAAATGTTGAAAAAGTCGTCAAACCCCCCAGAAATCCCGTTACGATCGCGAGTCGGATTTCAGGAGGAAAAGAACCGTTCCGGTCAATGAGAACCATCACGATTCCCATGAAAAAGCCGCCGATTAAGTTGGAGGCCAGCGTTCCCATCGGGAGCGTTGGAAAAAGGGGATTTAGCCAGAGGCTCAATCCCCAACGAAGCCATGCACCGCTTGCTGCTCCGATTCCGACGATCAGCATCGATAGATAAAAACTCATTGACACGTCTCCTTTAAGATCTTTCCCGTTCCATTCAAAGGTTTTAAGAGATCGGATCTCTTCTGTCAAGGAGTTTTAACAGAAATGGCAATTTTTGACCCTTCAATCCTTGACAAGGAGCGAAAAATGGGTAGATTTAATAGAAGGGGAAAATTCTTCTTTTTTTCGCCCCACAGCCTTATTGGAATACAGGACCCGTCAAAAAATGGATATCAACGCCGAAGAGAGGCAGCTCGTATTAAAAACTTTCCTTATCGAATCGGGTGAACGATTATCTGAAATGGAAGAGGCTCTGGTTGAATTCGAAGCTTCGCCGGATAATTTGGAAATCCTGGATAAAATCTTTCGTTCCGCACATACCTTAAAAGGGAATTCCCTGAGTCTGGAGTTCGATGAAATTGGAAAATTTATTCATGGAACGGAGAACCTCCTTCAAAAGCTTCGCATTCGCGAAGTTGAAGTGACCGGTGAAATCGTGACGCTCCTGCTCCAGTCCATCGATATGCTGCGTCATATGATCCCGGACGGAGTAGCCGGCGTCTTTGTGATGCAGCCGGCTCACCTGGAATTGATCAGGCAGATCGAAAGCGCGGCGAACGGATTGAAATCGGAAGAGACTTCCCAGCCTCAGACAGGAGGCTTGCCTCAGGGAGCGGAAAAACGACGAAGGCCCTGGGGAAGACGCCGGGAAGATATCCACGAACTGATCGATAAAACCAGAAGTATCCGGGTGGGAAGTGAAAAACTCGATCGGCTTCTCAATTTGATGGGAGAAATTACCCTTTCTCAGGGGAGAATTAAAGAAGAGCTGAAAATAAGGAATGATTTAAAAAAAGATAGTTTCCTCCAGGATATTTATACCGATACCGATCCGCTTTTGACGGAATTGCAGGATCAGATCATGAAGTTGAGAATGGTTCCGGTCGGTCCATCGCTTCGGCATTTTATCAGAGTTGTGCGGGATATTGCGAAATCTCACGACAAGCTCGCGAAGCTGGTCATTGAGGGGGAAGAGGCGGAAATTGACTCGACCTTTATTGAAGCGCTGCGAGATCCCCTGACTCACATGATTCGAAATGCCGTCGACCATGGTATTGAGTCTCCCGAACTGAGACGTGGGGGAGGGAAAAACCCCTGCGGCTTGTTAACCTTGCGGGTATACCACGATTCGGGTTCAATTGTCATTCAGCTTCAGGATGACGGTGCAGGTCTCCGGAAAAAAGAGATTCTCCAAAAAGCCGTGGCACTGGGATTGGCAAAAGAGTCAAACAGATTATCCGATCAGGACATTTACAGATTTATTTTTGAGCCCGGCTTTTCTACCAGTGAAAAAATAACGGATATCTCCGGAAGAGGGGTCGGGATGGATGTTGTTCAAAAGGGGATTGATTCGCTCAGGGGAACGATCGAAATCAGAAGCCAGGAGAAAAAAGGTACGATTTTTACGATCCGTCTGCCCCTGACCATGGCGATTATCAGTGGCTTTGTCGTGGGGGTCGGTGAAGAACGCTATGTGATCCCTCTGGATTCGGTTGTTGAATGTCTCGATTTGAGCGAAGCTCGTGATTTCGGGAACAGAGTGGTTTCGTCGGTTCACAGGGCCGGTTCCGGCCGAAAGGATGAAAAGGAAAAGGGAAGCGGATTTATCGATCTGAGAGGAAAGGCGCTTCCCTATTGCCGGCTCAGGGAGCATTTTCAGTTAGGGGGCAAGGCCGGGACCAGAGAGAACGCGGTTGTCATCCAGCATCATGACATGAAGGCCGCATTGGTGGTCGACTCGATCTATGGGGAAATACAGGCCGTCGTAAAGCCATTGGGTGAACTTTTTAAGGAATTGCCGGGCGTTACAGGTTCAACGATATTAGGCAACGGAAAGGTGGGATTGATTCTGGAAGTCGCCTCATTGATCAAGAACATTGAGGTTCAGAATCATTCTCTGTTAGTCAAATGAGAAGAAAGAGAAGGACAGGGAGATCCGGACATGATGAAAGTGTTTCACTTCAGTAATTTTAAATTAAGAAAGAGATTTGGAATCGCCTATGGCCTGATTCTTTTTCTACTGATTAATTTCTTTATTTTTGGTTTCTGGGGCCTCAAATCGATATCAGAAAATATCTACCGGAATTCAGAATTGAACGCCAGAGAAATAAAAGTCTCCGAACAGGTCAATGCCACGCTATCCAATGAGAGGCGCTTTGAAAAGGATGTATTTCTCAACATTTCCTCTCCGAAAGTCATGAAAGAGAATCTGGAGAAGTGGGAAGAACAGGAAAAATTATTAGGGACCCGTCTGACGGAGCTCGAAAGCCTTACCCAAAAGAAAGACGAACTTGCCTTTTTAAACGAAGCGCGCCGGAATGACGCAGAGTACGAAAGGGGATTCCGTGAAATTGTCAGAAACATTTCGGAAGGCAAAATCAAGACACCTCAGCAGGCCAATGATGCGCTAAACCCGTTCAAGAGCAGGATTCAAGACGTTGAAAATGTGCTTGTGGATATTTCCAATAAGAATCTGCAAAACATGGACAGGCTCAAAGTCACTTCCAATCAAAAAATCATGGAATATGGCTGGAAAGGACTTCTGATTACGCTGATGGTCATGCTGATTGGAATCGGAATTAGTTTTAAAATGGCCGATGGCATCACAAAGCCGCTGGAAAAAGCAGTTGAAATAGCTGAAAGGACTGCTTCAGGAGATTTGAATATTCCCATTAAAGTCAATACCCACGATGAAATCGGACAGCTCCTCACTTCCATGAAAAGAATTATTGCTTCCAATCGCGAACTGGCTTCAAAGGTGGTGGGTGTTGCCGGAGGAGATTTAACGACAAAAATCGTCCCCCGTTCGGATCAGGATGTACTGGGTATTGCGTTGAGAGATATGGTTCTCAAACTTTCAAAGATGATCGGCGACGTTCGAACAGGAGCGTTGATGGTTTCTTCAGCGGCGACGCAACTTTCAATTTCATCGCAATCCCTGTCAGAAGGGACAAGCGAACAAGCCGCTTCCATCGAAGAGACCAGCTCCAGTCTGGAACAGATGCATTCTACGATAACTCAGAATGCTGAAAACAGCCGCCAGATGGAGCAGATGGCACTAAACGGAGCTCGCGATGCCGAAGAAAACGGCAGAAAAGTCATGGAGACGGTGGAAGCGATGAAACTGATTTCCGAGAGGGTTTCCATCATTGAAGAAATTGCCTATCAGACCAATCTTCTCGCATTAAATGCGACCATTGAGGCCGCACGGGCCGGGGCACACGGCAAAGGATTTTCCGTGGTAGCGACTGAAGTCAGAAAACTGGCTGAGAGAAGCCAGGCCGCGGCAAAGGAAATCAGGGATGTCGCCCGCTCAAGTGTTCGATTGGCAGAGGAAACAGGAACGCTCCTCATGGCTCTTGTTCCCTCAATTCAGAAGACGGCAAACATGGTTCAGGCGGTTGCAGTGGCGTCCCAGGAACAGTCTACGGGAGTGGCACAAATCAATAAAGCGATGAATCAGGTAGATCAGGTCACTCAACGCAATGCGACGGCGGCTGAGGAACTTTCCAGAACTGCGGAAGATATGACCGCCCAGGCCGTGAGTTTGAAAAATCTGGTATCCTATTTCAGAGTGGAAGACACTGCCGATCAGCCCGCTGTCGACGAAGACAGGGAGGTTAAAGCGTTTTCAAGTTCAATCTATTCGGGCCATGGAGAAAAACCTTTGGTGAAGGAGTTAAGCCGGGGAACAGGAACTCCTGAGAGTGCAAATGGCGTTTCTCGGGAGTCTTCGGATGTCGATCGTGAATTCAAAAAATTTTAAACACAGAAAGGCATAGAATTGACATGGAACCACTCGATGAGGCTTCTCCCGAAATCCAAATCCTGACTTTTTTCCTGTCGGAAGAAGAATATGGCGTAAATATTAAAGCGGTCAAGGAAATCATTGAATATGCCACGATGACCAAAATCCCCGCCTCTCCTCCGTTTATCCGGGGAGTGATTAATCTCAGAGGGAGCGTCGTTCCAGTCATTGATTTTGCCAAAAAGTTTGGTTTTCCTGAATCGCAGGTGACCAAAAGAACTTGTATTGTGATTGCCGAAGTCGAACATGATGGCAGAAAAAATCTCGTTGGAGTCATCGTGGATCGCGTAAATCAGGTCATGGATCTCCTGCCGTCGGAAATCGAACCCCCTCCCACATTTGGAACTCCCGTTCAGAACGACTACATTGGGGGCCTCATAAAAAGAGATAAAAATTTTATCCTTATTCTGGATTTTGACAAAGTCCTTTCGCTCGATGAACTAAAATCGGGTTTTACCCTTGTGTCTCCTGTACCCTAAACATGGTATAATCGATTGCCTGGTTACTGGAGTCCGCTTCTCATCATGGATAGCCTCACCTACCTCAATCTTGGAAATAAGGCATTTTCGGAACGGAACTATCCGAAAGCCCTGGCTCATTACCAGAAAGCCCTGGAAGAAGGCCGCGGGGATCCCTTATGGGTAGCGGATTTATATGGCAATATCGGGAATGTCTATGCGGCGACAGGACAGGAAGGTCCGGCCATAAAGTGGTATCGTAAAAGTCTCCAGATCTTGCGGAGAGAAGAGGCCTACTCAAGACTCGGCGTGACATTCGTCAATATTGGAAATCTCTATGCCGATCAGGGTGAAAGCGCCAAGGCGGTCACACATTACAAACAGGGAGCGCTTCTTTTGGAACAGGAAGGGGATTTCGATGGGCTGAGCACCCTATACGGAAACCTTTCCCTGCTCTGTCTAAAGCAATCGGATCTTCAATCCGCTCTGGAATACGCACAAAAAGGAATCACCTTTGCAAAACGGTTAAATCAACCGGTTCAGATTGCTCATGCCTCTCATCGGCTTGCCAAAGTTAAGCAGTCACTCGGAGATTTTCGCGAAGCGCTCTCATTGAGTCAATCCGCACTCGGAATCTTTGAGCACCTTCACGATGAAATGGGAATGGCTTCCACCCTGTTTCACCAGGCGGATCTTTTTGAGAAGCGTGGAGATGTGACCCATGCAATCCTTTGCCTTGAAAAAGTCGTCCGCATTGATGAAAAATATCAGCTTCCCAAACTTTCCGAGAACCGTTCTCGACTCTACCATCTTCAGGCAGGGATGAAGGAAAGCAAAAAAACTTGAACGATATTCTTTTTAAGAGCTAAGATAGTGTCGAGACAATCGATTTCGGGTATTACAGGAACAAAAATGAAATTCTCTGAAAGTTCATTATCTCTTCTTAGAAAAGAGTCTGGCGAAGTCAGAAAACTCCTGGCGAAATTCGAGGGGGAGAATGTCGCGTCCCGCCTCTGGAACAAAGATGCATCTCTCTGGAAAAGGGATTCGGCCATTCGTCGTAAAATTGTCGATCGTTTGGGCTGGTTGGACGTTCCTGAAAAGATGAAAAGCCGGATTCCCGAACTCATTGAATTCCGGAACGACATCATCCAGGCGGGTTATAAAAACATCGTCCTTCTTGGTATGGGAGGGAGCAGCCTCTGTCCGGAGGTCTGCAGAAAAATATTTGGAATTTCTTCCGGATCTCCGGGATTTTACGTTCTGGATACCACCAGTCCCGCGACCATACTCCGGACAGAAAAAAAACTGCGTTCGGAGAAAACCCTTTATATTCTTGCCAGCAAATCGGGATCGACTCTGGAAGTCGACTCTCTCTATCGCTATTTCTTGGAAAAAGTGGAGATGTTACATCCCGGCGGAGCGGGAGAGTACTTCATGGCCATTACCGACCCTGGAACGTCACTGGAACGGTTGGCCCGTGACAAGATGTTTCGCAAGGTTTTTACGAATCCCCCCGACATAGGAGGCCGATATTCAGCGCTTTCCTATTTTGGTCTGGTTCCTGCGCTTCTCATGGGTATCGATCTGAAACTGTTTCTTGGAAAGGCCCTTGAAATGTCTGGAAAATGCCGGTCTGAAATTTCAGCCGAGAGAAACCCGGGAGTCCTCCTCGGAGCGGTGCTGGCCACTTTTGGCAGGGCTGGACGGAACAAAATTACTTTTGTGCTTCCTCCTCCTCTCTTGAGCTTTGGAATCTGGCTGGAACAGCTTATTGCCGAATCGACCGGGAAAGAGGGGAAGGGACTGGTTCCCGTAGAAGGCGAGACGATTGGCAAACCGGAAAGCTACGGGACGGACCGCCTCTTTATCTTTTACACAATCCGTTCGGATCAGAATGCCCCGCTGGAACGTCAAATTGAGCGGTTGGTCGATGCGGGACAGCCCGTCGTCGTGATTGAAATTGAAGAAACCTATGATTTGGCAGGTGAGTTTTTCAGGTGGGAAATGGCTACCGCGATAACGGGTATTCCGTGGGAGATCAATCCGTTTGACGAACCGAACGTCACGGAGAGCAAGGAAAACACCGCGAAAATTTTGGAGATATACAAGAATTCGGGGAGTCTTCCGGTTTCCGTTCCCTTATTGACGGAGCAGGGCGTGACGCTGTTCGGAGAATCGAAGTCGGGCGAAGCAGCCTCCCTGGTTCAAAATTTGATCCGGTTTTTTAGCGAGATTCCGGAAACACACTATCTGGTTCTTATGGCCTACCTGGATTCTTCCGATGAAAATGAGATGTTGTTGCAGGAACTGAGACTTCTCATCCGCGATCATTTTCGTATTGCCACAACGGTAGGATATGGTCCCCGATTTCTGCACTCAACCGGCCAGCTTCATAAGGGGGGACCAAAGGAGGGAGCGTATGTTCAGATCACCACTGAACCTTCGGAGGATATTGCGGTGCCGGGAAAAGGCTATACTTTTAACACCCTGAACAGATCGCAGGCGCTTGGTGATCTGGACTCTTTGAAGAAGAGAGGGTTACCCGTTCTGCAGCTTCATTTGACCCGGTCTCCCGGTGAAGGATTGAAATACGTTATGGATATTCTGGAAAAGGCATTTCGACAATGATGAGAAGGAGCTTGTGACGGATGCAGATGGGAATGATAGGTCTGGGCCGGATGGGGGCCAATATGTCTCAACGGTTGCTGAAAAGCGGGCATCAGGTGATCGGTTATGATCGGTCCAGTTCCGTCGGAAAGGAACTGATCCCTCTGGGTGGCGCCCGGGTTTATTCCACGAAAGAATTGGTTGAAAAATTAACCCCTCCCCGAGTTATCTGGATGATGGTTCCCGCCGGTTCTCCGGTGGATCAGACGGTCGAAGAACTCCTTCCGCACCTTTCTTCAGGCGACACGCTGATCGACGGGGGAAATTCATATTACCAGGATGCATTGAGGCGTTCCAAAGCGTTGGAAAGTCGGGAGATCCACTGGCTTGATGTGGGAACCAGCGGAGGCATTTGGGGGTTGAAAGAGGGATATTGTCTGATGGTGGGCGGACGGGAAGAAAGTTTTGTTCGGTGCGAACCTTTATTTAAGTCCCTGGCGCCAGAGGGAGGATACCTCTATTCAGGATCCAGCGGAGCAGGACACTTTACTAAAATGGTTCATAATGGCATTGAATATGGCATGCTTCAAGCCTATGCGGAAGGATTCGAGCTTTTAAAGAGATCTTCCTTCAAATTTGATCTTGAATCGATTGCCCGACTTTGGCAGAAAGGAAGCGTGGTCAGATCGTGGCTTTTGGAACTGACGGCAAGTGCATTGAAGAAGGACTCTGATCTGTCGAAGGTGAAAGGGTTCGTTGAAGACTCGGGTGAAGGGAGATGGATTGTCAAGGAAGGCGTCGATTGCGGCGTGCCGCTTCCGGTCATCACGCAATCCCTGTTTGCCCGGTTCCAGTCGCGGCAAGAAGAATCCTTCAGCGCGAAAATGATTGCCGCCCTGAGAAAAGAATTCGGGGGACATGAGGTAAAGAAAACAGATGAGTGAACGAGAGGGTTCAAAAGGATATCGGGGAGACGCCTGTGGCATTGTTATTTTTGGAGCGTCCGGGGACTTGACCCACCGGAAGTTGATCCCCGCGCTTTATTCGCTTTCATTGCAGGGCCTCCTCCCCAATCAATTCGCGGTTGTTGGATTTGCCAGAACCCCGATGGAGGAATCGGAATTCCGTCAGAAATCGTATGATGCCATTCGTCCGGAATCGGAAAAGGAGTGGGAGAGTTTTTCCCAACACCTCCACTATTTCCCCGGAGATTTTAGAAAGAAGGAAGATTATCAACAATTAGGCGAGTTTCTGCTTGCAAAAGGAAGTGGCCATTCCTGGTGTGACAATATTCTTTTTTACCTTGCCACGCCCCCTTCCGCTTATCCGACCATTATTGAAAACCTCAAGGATTCAGGACTTTCAGGGAGGATGAGAGAGACCAGGGGCTGGACCCGGATTATCATCGAGAAACCATTTGGCAGGGATCTGAATACAGCCTCCGCCCTCAACTATCTTGCGGACCAAGCGTTTGAGGAAAAGCAAATATTTCGAATTGACCATTATCTCGGGAAAGAGACGGTCCAGAACATCCTAGCATTCCGGTTTGCCAACGGGATTTTTGAACCGCTCTGGAACAGGCAATTTATCGATCATGTCCAGATTACGGTCGCGGAAGGGATCGGGATTGAAGGACGAGGGGCCTATTATGAAGAGGCGGGTGCGCTTCGGGACATGGTTCAGAATCATCTCCTCCAGCTTTTGGCGCTGGTCGCAATGGAGCCGCCGATCGCGCTAGATGCGGACGCTATTCGGGACGAGAAGATCCGGGTTTGGAAGTCGATTCGACCGATTGCTCCGGACCAGGTCAACCAGTTTACGGTTCGGGGACAATATCGGCGGAGTTTCTTCAAAGGGAACGAGGTCAAAGGTTACCGCGAGGAAGAGAAGGTTGATCCGCATTCCGTCATCGAAACCTATGTCGCGGTCAAGTTTTTTATCGACAATTGGCGTTGGGAAGGGCTTCCCTTTTACCTTCGAACGGGAAAGCGGCTCCCCAAAAGAGTTTCGGAAATTGCGATTCAGTTCAAAAGGGTGCCGCATCTCCTTTTCAGAAGAGTGTCGGATCATCGTCAGGAACCGAACCTGCTTGTACTTCGGATTCAACCCGATGAAGGAATCTCCCTGAAGTTCGAGGCGAAACGTCCCGGGCCCGGAATAGAATTGAAATCCGAAACACTCAATGTGCATTTTGACGGCGCGTCAGGTGTCCGCAAGGATTCGGCCTATGAAAGGCTTCTTCTCGATGCGATGAGGGGAGACCAGACGCTCTTTACCCGAAGAGACGGAATCGAGGCCGCATGGGGATTGATCGATCCGATCATTGAAGGTTGGAAAAAAGAGCCTGCAAATGATTTTCCAAATTACAAGGCCGAAAGCTGGGGTCCCTCCTTGGCGGACGACCTCATGAAAAGAGATGATCGTCATTGGCGAGTTTTATGACTTTAGCCGGACCGAAGTGGATCGTTTGTCAGGATGTCGCTTCACTCAGTCAGACCGCCGTAACAATATTTCTTGACCTCTATCGCAAAACCCTTTTGCGGGAACCCATTTTTACCGTACTCCTTTCCGGAGGGAAAACGCCTGATACCATTTATTCACTTCTTGCCGAATCTTCGAATCAGGGAGGAGTGGATTGGAATAAGATTCATTTGTTCTGGGGTGATGAACGATTTGTACCTTCAAACCATCCGGAAAGCAATTTCGGTACATTGAAGGTGAGTTTGATTTCCAGGATCAATATCCCTCCGGAAAATGTTCACCCGATTCCGACAGATGGGGTCACGCCCCAGGAAGCGGCAATAAGATATGAGAATCATTTGAAAGCGTTTTTCAATTTGGACGAGAATGCGTTTCCCCGATTTAGTCTTATCTTGCTTGGAGTCGGGGAAGATGGGCATACCGCTTCGCTCTTTCCCGGTTCACCCGAGCTGGACGAAAAGAAGAGATGGGTCGTCTCAAGTCATGTAAAAAGCCTTAAAAATCAGCGCATTACAGTCACATTACCGGTGTTAAACGAGGGGCATTCGATACTGGTTCTGGCTTCGGGCGAGAAAAAGGCGGAAGTCATGAAAAGAGCTATCGAGTCCAACAGCGAGCCCTTCCTGCCCATTCAACGGATCCATCCATCCACAGGAGAAATCACCTTCTTGATGGATGCCGCCGCGGCTTCAAGACTGTAGCTGAGCCATTGATTCCTGAGCTTTTGTTTGAGTTGAACCCAGGTTGAAGGCTGTGTTAATATAACAGTGTAAAGGTATTGTTTTACTGAAGAAAGGGATGCTCAGATGATTCATTTAACTGAAACTGCCGCTCAAGAAGTGAAGAAGATTATGTCAAAAGAAAATAATCCGGATCTTGCCCTTCGAGTGGGAGTAAAAGGGGGAGGTTGTTCGGGACTCGAATACAATCTTTCCTTTGATTCCAATCGAGAAGAATGGGATGAACTTTTTGAAGAGCACGGAGTCAAAATGCTCGTGGACGCCAAGAGTTATATCTATCTGGATGGCATTACCATTGATTTTTCAAGGGCTTTGACAGGAGGAGGGTTCAAATTTAACAACCCGAATGCCACAGGCTCTTGTGGATGCGGCACTTCTTTTGCCGTCTAACAGACTCGAAACTTAAAACCTATACGGAGGTGGGCTTTCTCACGAAGGCCGCCTCTTTTTTATTTTGGAATCATGACATATGAGCAATAGAATTGTCGGAATTGATCTGGGAACGACCAACAGTCTCGTCGCCTATGTTGACGGGAAGGTGCCTAAAATAATTCCTGATCAGGAAGGTAACAGGATGGTCCCTTCAATCGTCTCGTTTGAAGGGAACCAGTTACGGGTTGGAGAAAAGGCCAAAAAAAGAAGAAAAGAAGATATCGAAAACACCCTTTATTCGATCAAACGGTTGATGGGAAAAGGGTTAGCTGAGGTGCAATCAGAACTTGCTTATATTCCCTTTAAACTTTCAGGAGACTCCGGAGGGGTCATCAAGATTCACGTCGGAGACAGAACTTTTACACCTCCAGAAATCTCGGCAATGGTATTAAGACAGCTCAAGGAACAGGCGGAATCCTATTTTAAAGAAGAGATCAACCGGGCTGTGATAACGGTCCCCGCCTATTTTAACGACAGTCAACGGCAAGCGACGAAAGATGCCGGAAGAATTGCCGGCCTGGAGGTCGTTCGGATCATCAACGAACCGACCGCCGCCTCTTTAGCGTATGGCCTCGACATGCGGAAACAGGGGATCATCGCGGTTTATGATCTGGGAGGGGGCACTTTTGACATTTCTATCCTGAAATTGAAGGAAGGGATTTTTGAGGTCCTTTCGACGAACGGGAATAATCATCTCGGGGGGGACGACTTCGACCATGCCATGATTTCAGTCATCCTGCAGGAAGTTCGCGAAAAGGGTGGAATGGACGGTGAAAAAGATCCGGAGCTATTTGAAAAAATCAGAGCGGCTTCCGAATTGGCCAAATGCCGGCTTTCAACAGAAAATTCGACATTCATGGAAATTGAATTGGGCGCAGGGAAGAAATATGAAAGACCATGGACCCGCGCCGAATTTGAAAATGTAATTTCTTCATTGGTCACATCCACGGCAGAACCCTGCCGCCAGGCCCTTTCCGATGCCGGGCTCACTCCGGAAGCAATTGATGAAGTCGTTCTGGTGGGAGGTTCAACCCGGGTTCCGATGGTTCGGAAACTGGTGGAAGATCTCTTTCGCAAAAAAGCCCATTCCGAATTAAACCCGGATGAAGTCGTGGCACTTGGAGCAGCAATTCAGGGCCACATTCTGGGAGGACATATCAAGGATATGCTTTTGCTGGATGTGACCCCGCTTTCGTTGGGAATTGAAACGATGGGAGGAGTCGTAAGCAGAATTATTGAGAGGAATACGACCATTCCCACTTCTGCGGTTGATCAATTTACCACGTCCGTTGATAACCAGACCGGTGTTCAGGTCCATGTCGTCCAGGGAGAAAGAGAGCTGGTCAAGGATGTCCGGAGTCTCGCCCGCTTCACTTTGAAAGGAATCCCTCCGATGAAGGCGGGGCTTCCAAAGATTGAAGTGAGATTTCAAATCGATGCCAACGGAATCTTGAGTGTGAGTGCGAAAGAGGTCAGGACGGGAATCGAACAGACGATTGAAGTGAAGGCCACTTATGGCCTTGAGGAGGAAGAGGTCAAGCGGATGATCAAAGATTCCATGGTTCACGCCGCTGAGGATCTAAAATCCCGTCAGGTGATTGAGTCGAGAAACGAAGCCGAGTCTGTACTTCGCCATACCGACCGCGCGATGGACCTTCATCGTGCCAGTTTGAGTTCTGCCGAAATGGAAAAAATTTCGAAGGCCGTGTCCCGATTGAAGGGAGTCATTCAAGGAGAGGATCATCGCCTGATTCGAAACGAATTGAAAGCGCTCGAAGAGGCCACCCAGCCTCTCGCCGAAAAGATCATGAATCAGGCCCTCAAAGCGGAAGTGGAAGGCAAGAAGATCTCCGACGTTGTGTAACAAGAACCCTTTGATTTTATTTGTTTCCAGTTAATTTTCCTGTTATATATATCTCTGATTCTGATCGGTCGTTAACCCAAATCATTCGTAGCCATGTCATGAGTAGAAAGGAGAAATAATGAAAAATCCGCTCGATACCATATCAGGCACCATCATCTCTGGTTTTATTTTAACTGCGATCCTTTTTGTGATCGTCAAAGCTTTAATTTAAGGATACCGGGACAAACCTAATTTATTATTTGAAAGGAAGCGCAATGACATCAATTGAATTATTTTTCAGATGGGGACATTTTTTGACAGGCATTACCTGGATCGGATTGTTGTACTATTTTAATTTTGTTCAGGTTCCCTTTATCAAGGCGACCACTCCGGAAACAAAAGCGGAAGCTTTCAAACATCTTGTTCCCAGAGCGCTTTTCTGGTTCCGTCATGCCGCACTCTGGACCTGGATATTCGGACTGTTGATCCTGGGAGGAAGAGGCATGTTGCTGGATGCCTTTATGTTAAAAGGGGGTGCCGCAATTATCGGGATGGGTGCCTGGCTCGGAACGATCATGTTCCTCAACGTTTGGCTGATTATTTGGCCGAACCAGCAAAAGGTTCTCGGACTTGTTAGCGCAACGCCTGAGCAAAAGACCAAAGCGGCTCGAATGGCTTTTCTTGCGTCAAGGACCAATACCATGCTTTCGGTTCCGATGCTCTTTTTCATGGCAAGTTCTAGCCATGGTGCCGGACTCTTTTCTTAAACCAGGGAATATGGATAGAGAGATCAGGGCGACCTTTGGGTCGCCCTTTTTTATTTAATATGGAAAACAAATGGAGTGAGGCAAGGTTTTGACGCCAAAGCGGTGTGAATGGGCCGGATCCGATTTTGAAATGGTCCGCTATCACGATACCGAATGGGGCGTTTCTGTATACGATGACAGGCGCCTCTTCGAATTTCTGATTTTGGAGGGTGCCCAGGCGGGACTCAGCTGGATGACGATCTTGAAGCGCCGTGAAGGCTACCGGGAGGCATTTGATCAATTTAATGCCAAAAAGGTCTCTTCTTTTGATTCGAAAAAGATTGAAGATTTACTGAATAATCCGAAAATCATCCGGAATCGGCTTAAAATAAGTTCTGCCGTGAACAATGCCAGATGTTTTCTGGAAATAATCGAGGAGTTCGGAAGCTTTAGCCGGTACCAATGGGAGTTTGTTGGGGGAAAGCCGATTCAAAACAGACGAAAATCCACCCAGGATTTTCCGGTCACCACGAGGGAATCAGATGCCTTCAGTGGAGATCTTAAAAAGAGAGGGTTTAAGTTTGTCGGCTCGACGATTATTTATGCCCATATGCAGGCCGTAGGGATGGTCAACGACCATACGATTTCCTGCTTCAGACATCAGGAAGTGCAGGATTGATCAGGAATCAGGTTTTGACCCCGTTCCATTTATGAGTGAGGAGATTTTTGAATTCTTCATGAGGCAGCGGCTTGCTGAAATAGAATCCCTGCGCTTCGTCACATTCAAGTGACCGGAGAAGGTTAAGTTGGTCCAACGTTTCTACCCCTTCTGCCACCGCCCGGAGTCCAAGACTGTGCGCCATTCGAATAATGGTCTGTGCAATGACCGCGTCATTGGTATCCGTTGTAATATTACGGACAAAGGATTGATCAATCTTGAGCTTGTGAATGGGAAATCGTTTCAAATAACTCAGCGATGAGTAGCCCGTACCAAAATCATCAATTGAAAGTTGAATGCCCATGTCGCTTAACTGGTGAAGAAGCCTGATAATGGCGTCTGTGTTTTTCATAAGCAAGCTCTCGGTCAGTTCCAGTTCAAGATAGCGAGGAGAAAGTCCTGTCGTATTGAGCACCCGTGTAACCTCCTCCAGGAGATCCCCCTGATGAATCTGTCTGGCTGACAGGTTGACGGCGACTGAAAGGGGTTCGACCCCGGTGGCTTGCCATGATTTGAGCTGTTGACAAGCGGCATTCAGCACCCACTTTCCAATTGGAAGAATCAGGCCGGACTCCTCTGCAATCGGAATGAATGCGCCTGGAGAAACGGTTCCCACATGCGGACGGTTCCACCGGACAAGTGCCTCCATGCCGGTGAGCGCTCCGGTCAGCAAATGAAAAGTGGGCTGATAATTTAATATGAGTTCATCCCGGGTAATGGCCTGTCGGAGCGCGCTTTCCAGGGAAAGGCGCTCAACGCTCGAATGATCCATCGTTGAGGAATAGACCTGAGAATTATTGTCGCCTCCCTGATCTTTGACTTGATAGAGGGCGATGTCGGCATTTTTCAAGAGTGTTTGCGGATCGTCGCCGCACTCGGGGTAAATGGCAATGCCGATGCTTCCGGAGATGTACAATTCGTGATTTTCGAGATTGAACACAGGTCTGAGGACATTGAATATTCGTTCGGCAGCCCTGATCGCATCATACTTTGATTCGATGACAGGCAATAAGACGGTAAACTCATCACCGCCCATCCGTGCAACGGTATCACCGTCCCGCATGCAATGAGTCAATCTTTCTCCCAGCACTTTTAATAACTGATCTCCGATATTATGGCCCAGTGTGTCGTTAATCACTTTAAAACGATCCAGATCAATAAAGAGGATGGCCAGCATGGCTTCGGTCCGCCGGGCCTGCGAAATCGCCATGGAGAGCCGGTCTTCAAAAAGCAGGCGGTTAGGGAGTCCCGTCAGGGAGTCATGATAAGCCTGGTATTTTATCATCTCCTCGGCCTGCATTCGGCTTGTCACATCACGAATGATCGCAAATCCGCCGATTGCCTGGCGGGATTCGTTATACAGCGGAGAAAACTGGGCTTCGTAATGTCTTTTTCTCCCGTCTCTTGAAATGGTGAATGACTTCTCTATGGTCACTGTGGTCTTGCCTTCGATGATATCAGAAAAAATCCTCGGCCCGGCGATTTCCTGAAACGGATGCAGGAGGTCATAAATCAGCCTGTTACTGGCCTCGTCTTTGCCGATACCGGTGATCGCTTCCATGCCGGGATTCCAGACGGTGCAATGGCATTCGTGGTCAAAGGCAAAGATGCCATCACCACTGCTATTGATAATCCTTTCAAAAAGCGCGCGAATGTCAGAATTGGCCTGAATAAGCTCCTGCGAACTGAGTTCAAGCGATCGTTCAAGCATTTCTCTGTCGATATCGAACTGGGAATAGGCGCTGTTGACCGCTTCAATCAATTCTCCGCATCCTTTTGGAACGGATTCTATCCCGTTAAAAAAACGTTTGAGCTGGCGATTGAGCAGACTATGCAATTTCACCGAAAATTACCTCTCCGAAAAGGTGGTGATGGTCATGGTCTGATTGTGAAGCTCGCATTTGGCATTGGGCGTAAAAGGAGAAATTTCTCCATAGGAATAGAAACCGGTCAGAATGGTCTTGTCGCCTGTGATTTCTCTAACCCCCTCGACTTCTTCCTCAATTCGCTGTTTGAGGACGAGTTTTCTGCCGACACAGCTAATCAGGATCGCCAGATCTGGAGCGTTCGGACCGATCGTCCCGCAACTGATCTTGGCGGCTTCTAAAGAGCCGTCAATCAATCGGTCAAAGTTGGCTTTCATCAGTCGAACATAGGCGCCCTGCGGAAGATCCCCGGCGAAGGTCATACTCTGGTCCTTTTCATTGACAGACAAAATGGTTCGAACCACGCCGACATTTTCATTCTCTGTCCGAAGACAGAGTGGAAAAAGGAGACCTGAGGCGGGAAGTCCTTTTGCATGTTCTCCCAGATATTTCTTATACAATTCCAGCGCAGACTTTCCGTCCAATTGGTACAAAATATTTCCATGGGACGAGGTAATCCGTCTTTCCGGACCAAATGGATCCCACCCACCCAAAGAGCCGCAGCCGACTTTTAGCCGGTCGCCGTAAAATCCGACAACCCCCACGCGATCTTTTTCTGCAGGAGAATCCATCAGGACCAGGGTTTCTTCAAAAAGTTCGCCATCGCCGGAGAGGCCTCCGGTCAGCGTGGTATGCGAGGGGAGATATCTCGTCAGTCCCTCAACGAGTTGACTTCCGTTTACGGTAAGGCCATCAGAAAGGACGAAGACATATGAGAGACCTTTCGTCGGGAGACTTTCCGCAAGTTTCTTGCCGGCATCAAAACTACTTTCCCCCTGCCGGACATGGATCGATGCCGTTTTGACTTCGGTGTAGTCAAACCGCATTGCGGTCAGAATAATGGAGCCGTCAGAGACATGCGTGTCATGAATTTCACCGGCGGTAGAACATCCAAATAGATGGGCGTTAGGGTAAAACCTTCTGATTTCGTCAAATACCTTGTCCCCTTTCAGACTGGATTTGGAACCAAAAACGAGAACAAGCTGAGCGGACTCGTTGAGATTACTTCTACTCTGCGGTTCCCATCCCTTTTCCTTCACCCACCTTTTTTGTTCAATTTCCATGTCGGCATTCCTTTCGAATAACAATGAGAAATCCCGGTCCAAAAAATGAAGCGACACCAGACCCCTTTCAATCGGTTTTTAGAAAGAGATCTCTCATTTTTTAAAGCACGATAATTGGATAGATACTATTTTAATTTACCATTTAATTGGGGTGTGTCAAGACGGACGGAGAGAGCTGGAGCAGAAAGAAAAGGGGGTCAGCCAAAGACCCCCTGGAAACCTACACCTTTATTTTTGTGGCGATCATTCCCTTGTCTGTTGTTTCATAGGTAATGACCGCTTCCTGATTTGGATGAACCGTTTTGATAAGTTGTTCGGCCGCCTTAAAAGTCATCTCTTCACCGGTTTCAGCATCTTTCAGGACCAGGATGCGTTCTAGGACGTTTATCGATACAATGACCCCGACATGTTTGTTCGGACCGGCCGATTTGCATGCCAGGACAGGTGTAGAAAATGCCAACCCGGCGAAAATCAAGGTCGTTAAGATGGTTATTTTATTTTTCATTTAACAGTTCCTTTCTAATTTAAATCGATTATTCTTTTTCCTGGCGTTCTTTCATTTCTTTCATGTCATGCATTTTGTCCTGATGTTCCTGCAGAGCATTTTGACATTTCTTGGAAATATGTTCCTCATGTTTCTTCAGACATTGCATCATTCTTCCTTCGCCTGGCTGGACCTCTTTGCAAAACTCCTCAATATCTTCTTTACAGGTTTCTCGTGCTTCTTTCATCTTGTCAACCATTTTTTCCTTCATCTTCTCCATACCCGCGGCCATCTGCTGCTTGCATTCGCCGGACAGGTTCTCGTGATTTTCCTTCAAACAACGAAGTATTCTCCCTTCACCCGGTTTGACTTCTTTGCAAAACTTCTCCACGTCCGGCTTGCATGATTTCCACATGCCCCCCTCATTTTCATTTGCATAAACCGAAAAGGGGATAACTAAAATGATTAAAAACGAAGGGATGCGTCGCAATGCGAAAGTGATTTTTGAAACAAATGACATGGATGACTCCTTGGAAAGAAGGGATATTTTTTTTCGCACTGATTATAACATTCGGTAATTCTATTGTAAAATTTTAATTAGTTCAGTTAATATAGTAACACTATTCAAGGTAAAGCGACCGCGTATCCTTCCCGGGATTTGACAAGTTGGCATTCTCTGCTAAATTATAAAAACAGTTAAAGATCAACCTTTTACAGGTTCTGAAGGGTAAATGATGAATGAAAGATGGCTTAAACGCTATGATCCGGATGTTTCCCCTGATCTCAAAATTCCTTCCATTCCTCTCCATGAGATTCTTCGGGAAAGTGCCAAGCGGTTTCCGAACCACCAGGCGATGTACTTCTACGGAAAGTCTGTCACCTATGCGGAACTCGACGAGCAATCCAATCGCTTTGGCAATGTCCTCAAAAGTTTTGGAGTCAAACGGGGAGATCGGGTCACGATCATGCTCCCCAACACGCCCCACTGTGTGATCGCCTACTACGCCATACTCAAAATAGGTGCTGTGGTCGTTCAGACGAATCCCCTTTACGTGGAGCGGGAGCTCGAACATCAACTCAAAGATAGCGGTTCAGAAATCATCGTAGCCCTTGATCTCTTCTATCCCAGAATAAAAGGGGTGATGGAGAGGACCCGTCTCAAAAAAATAATCATTTGTCGCGTCACCGATTTTCTACCCCCGCTTTTGAAACTACTTTATCCGCTCAAGGCATTGAAAGAAGGTCAGCGGGTTAAGGTGGACAAGGAGTCCTTTATCGGCGATTTTATTCCTTTAAGCAGGGGAGCCTCTCATCTGCTGGATCACCAGGTGATTCCCCCTGATGAGATAGCACTGCTCCAATATACAGGCGGAACCACCGGCACGGCCAAAGGCGTCATGTTGACCCATTCGAACCTCGTGACCAATACGCTCCAATGCAGAAGCTGGATGCCGGATCTCAAACCCGGGGAAGAGACCTTTCTGGCCGTCATTCCGTTTTTTCATGTATTCGGAATGACCGCATGTATGAATCTGGCCATTGTTCTCGGTGCTAAAATGATATTGATTCCGAAGTTTAAAACGGAAGAGGTGATCAAGAATATCGAAAAAAGCAGGGCAACGGTCTTTCTCGGTGTCCAGGCGATGTATGTCGCCATCAACCATTTTGAAGGAATTGAGAAACGTGATATCTCTTCCATTAAAGTCTGCATCAGCGGAGGCGGACCGCTCCATGTTGAAGTCCAGGAACAGTTTGAGTCACTGACCGGGGGGAAATTGGTGGAAGGTTTCGGTTTAACGGAGGCTTCGCCGGTCACCCATTGCAATCCAATCAACGGAATCCGCAAGAAGGGAGCAATCGGACTTCCGCTTCCGTTAACCGAAGCCCGGATCGTCGACCTGGAAACAGGTGAAAAAGAGATGCCGGTTGGCGAGGCTGGAGAATTGATTGTGAAAGGGCCCCAGGTTATGAAAGGGTACTGGAATCATCCGGAAGAAACCCGCCAGACCCTTCGAAATGGCTGGCTCTTCACCGGAGATATGGCCAGGATGGATGAGGAAGGCTTCTTTTTCATCGTCGACCGGAAAAAAGATATGATTAAAACAGTTGGCGAAAACGTCTATCCCAGGGAAGTGGAAGAGATCCTCTTTCAGTTTCCCAAGGTGAAGGAGGCGGTTGTTGTGGGTCTCCCGGACTCGTTCAGTGTCGAAATTATCAAGGCCTATCTCGTGCTGAATGAAGGAACAACTGCGACAGAAGACGAAATCATCACATTTTGCCGGACACACCTCGCCAAATTTAAGGTACCAAAAATGGTAGAATTCAGAAAGGAACTCCCCAAGACCATCGTGGGTAAAGTCCTGCGTCGGGTTTTACTGGAAGAAGAGCTTATGAAAACAAAATTAAATCAGGGGAAATCTTTATGAAAGAGGTAGCGATTGTTGACGGAGTGCGAACGCCCGTGGGCCTTTTTGGAGGCGCATTAAGGGATGTCACCGCCCAGAAACTGGGAGAAATTGCTGTTCGGGAATTGATGAACAGAACAAAAATAGATCCGAAATCGATTGAGGAGGTTATTTTTGGTTGTGTCGGGCAGTACAGTGATGCGACAAACATTGGAAGGGTCATTGGTCTGATGGCCGGGATTCCCATTACCGTACCCGGGTATACGGTTGCCCGTAACTGCGCCTCGGGTCTTCAGGCGTTTTCGAATGGCTACCAGAATGTCCGATCAGGCGATGCGGACATTCAAATTATCGGCGGTACCGAGAGCATGAGCAATTCACCCTATGTTTCGCGCGAAATGAGATGGGGAAAAAGAATGAAGGCCGGTGTATTTATTGATGCGCTCTGGGAAGGTTTGACCGATTCTTTTTGCGGCCAGATGATGGGGCAGACCGCTGAAAATCTGGCGGAGGAATTTAAAATTACGAGGGAAGAACAGGATAAGTATGCAATCGAAAGCCATAAAAAGGCATTTCGGGCAATTCGTGAAGGAAAATTCAAGGATGAGATCGTGCCGGTTTCGATTCCCAAGAAGGCGGCGGGGAGAGATGTGACGGCGGAACTTTTTGCCCAGGATGAAGGACCCAATGTCGCATTGACCGCGGCCCAACTCGCGCTCTATCCCCCGATTTTCAAGGAAGGGGGAACCGTCACGGCGGGTAATGCCTGCCCGTTAAATGACGGCGCTGCAGCCGCGCTGGTCATGTCAGGTGAAAAAGCCAAATCGTTAGGTTACGAACCTCTCGGGTATATTCGCTCTTTTGCATTTTCAGGGGTGGAGCCGGAGCGAATGGGGATCGGACCTGTATTTGCCATTCCACTCGCCTTAAAGAAAGCAGGATTGTCGCTAAAAGATGCCCAACTGATTGAAGTGAACGAGGCATTTGCCGCGCAATACCTAGCCGTGGAAAGGGAATTGAAGCTGAATCGGGAAATCGTGAATGTGAATGGAGGCGCGATTGCATTGGGCCATCCGGTTGGCACAAGCGGTGCCCGCTTGATTATCAATCTCTTAAGAGAGATGAAAAGAAGAAATCTCACGATAGGCGTTGCGTCGTTGTGTGTGGGCGGTGGCCAAGGCGCCGCCATGGTTTTGGAACGGAAGTGACCCTTTGAAAAGGGCTCAATAAAATCTAATTTCTAATTCTGGCGAGTGAGAAGGGGTAAGTGGCTAGGCCGCAGAATCGAGACGACGGAGGCGTATGTGGGTATACGTTGACGAAGTCGAGATTCGAGAACGAAGCCAATTGCCCCTTATCGATAGCCAGCGGAGGTCTCTATGTATATTTATAAGGCGGCGGTGATCGGGGCAGGCACCATGGGCGCGCAAATCGCCCAGGTCATTTCCTATTCGGGCCTTCCTGTTATCCTGAAAGATGTCAATCAGGAGGCGGTCGACAAAGGGATTGCCACGATCCGGAAAATCTACCAGGGAAGAGTGGAAAAAGGAAAAATGACGTCGGGCGAAATGGAACAAAAGATGGCTCTGGTCAGCGGCGCGACGGGTTATGATGATTTTGCCGATGTCGATATCGTGATTGAAGCGATCTTTGAAGACGTGAAAGTCAAACAGAAACTTTTTCAGGAGTTGGAAAAAATCTGTCCCGCAGGGACGATATTTGCCACGAACACCTCTTCTCTCTCAATTTCCGCCATCGCGTCTGCGGTAAAAAAAGAAGATAAAGTGATCGGCATGCATTTTTTTAATCCCGCGCATGTGATGAAGCTGGTCGAGGTGATTCCAGGTTTAGCCACGTCTAATGAAACCGTAGACGACGTTGTGGCACTCTCTGAGAGCCTTCGCAAAATTCCGATTAAAGTGCAGGAATGCCCCGGATTTTTGGTCAACCGTCTTTTGATGCCCTATCTCAACGAAGCCGCAATTGCTCTTCGGGAAAGTGCCCAGCCGATTCAGGCGATGAAACAGGCAGATGAAATGATTATGAAGATTGGAATGCCGATGGGTCCCTATACTCTTTCGGATATGATCGGTATTGACATTTCTGAAAAGGTTTCGGATATTCTTTATGATGCCTATGGCCCCAGAATGTTGCCTGCCCCGCTGATTCATGAAATGGTTTCGGGTAAACGACTCGGTCAGAAAAATGGCGTCGGTTTTTACAGCGCGGATTCGGCGAAAGAAAAGGAACTGGAAGATTTGATCAAGAAGGCCCAGGCGGGTACAGGTTCAAAAGCAACATCGATTACGATGGAGCGGTTGATCTTTCCTATGATCAACGAAGCGGTACTGACCCTGCAGGAGGGAATCGCAACGGCCACAGATATTGATATTGCGATGCTGGCAGGAGTAGGATTTCCGCAGGACAAGGGGGGACCGCTCCACTATGCCGATCAGATCGGAATCGATGTCGTCCTGTCAAAATTAGTCGAATTTTCCAAAACATTGGGAAGCCGCTTCTGGCCCGCTTATCGATTGAAGAAGATGGTGGGTGCGGGGTATCTGGGCGTCAAATCCGGAAAGGGATTTTTCAATTATTAGGTGATTGCTGAAATGGGTCATCTGCGGCGTTCTCGCTTCTTCGGAGATCCTCATGTACTGCATAATGTACACTGCGGTCTCCTCAGTCGCTGCGGCCTGGCATATGAGCCCATTTGAGCAATCATAAAAAAGGATTTTAGAAAAAGAAGGTGGAGGCGGGAGGTGACACGGACCTCTTTTGGTCGCCGCATCGATGGATTTAATGTCGCGGCGAACCAAAAGTGGAGGGCGGTCGAGCCTCCGAGCTAACTTTGGGAGCGTTTCCACAGCGGACATAAGGCATTTTAATCTTCAATGATGCAGCCGCGCGTTCCGGGGAACTCTCCCGACTCTACCTTCAATCAACATATTATCTTTCCAAACATAGAGGAGTAAAAAATGGCGCAATTCATAACGAGCAAAGTCGAAGATCATGTCGCGGTGGTTACCATTAACAATCCTCCGGCGAATGTTCTGGGATCGAAAGTCATGGAGGAAATCGATCAGCTCTTTTCGGAAATGTCAAAAGATCCGAATGTGAAGGTGATCGTCTTTACTGGCGCGGGCGCGGCATTTATTTCCGGAGCGGATATCCGGGAAATCGGAACATTAAGCAGCGCTCAGAAGGGGGAGGAGGTTACCACCCGGGGCCAGGCCATTTTAAATAAAATTGAAAACATGACCAAACCGGTGATTGCGGCGATTAACGGATTCTGTCTGGGCGGTGGGTTGGAACTTGCAATGGCCTGCCATATCCGGATCGCCTCGGAGAGAGCCCGGTTCGGCCAGCCCGAGATCAACCTCGGAATTATTCCCGGTTTCGGCGGAACGCAGAGACTGATGAAAATTGTCGGAAAAGCTCTGGCGATCGAGCTCATCCTGACGGGAGATATGATCAATGCCGCAGAAGCCAAGGGAATTGGACTGGTGAATAAAGTCGTTCCTGAAGGGGACCTCTTAAAGCAGTCGATAGGGTTGGCAAAAAAGCTGTCACTCAAGGGACAAATTGCAGTTCAAAAGGCGATGGAAGCGATTCAGGCGGGTGAAGAGAAATCGATGGAGGAGGGACTTCGCCTGGAATCAAAACACTTTGGTCTCCTCTGCGAAACTGCCGATATGAAAGAAGGCGTAAAAGCCTTCGTTGAAAAAAGGCAGCCAAAGTTCCAATAAATGAAGAAAAAGATCGGATTACTGTTATCCATTTTGATTGTGGTGGTCGCTTCGTATTCCTACAGCGACCTGTTTGCCAAGCAAAAAGCGATCCACTCGGTTCAGAATTACCGTGCAGGTAAAAATCGGGACAATTTCAAGTCATGGCTTGAAGAGAAAAGAGATGCCCATATCAAAACGGATATAACCTGGGACGCCGGGAGGCTCAAAAAAGGACTATGGGTAGTACAAGTCACCTTCCTTTCCGAGTTGAACGAAGAGCGCTTTTTCTATCTGATCGACCTTTCATCAGGTAATATACGGGGTGCCGACAGTGGTTTCAGTGAACAGACATTAAAGGAATTTGAGGAGTCCTCCCCTGAATATATTTAATAAAACCGCGATGCTCGTCATTCTGGTCATTCTCATGGCAGGAGAAGGCTGGGGTGCCCCTGCGGTCGAATCCAATAGTCTGAAACAATTGTGCGAGGATGACGCGAAGGAACTTTTCAAAAAAGAGACCGGCAAAATGAAACTCGATAAACGGGAACTGACCTATTCCAGTCACTACAATCTGAGTTTAAAAAACTGTTTTATGATGATTAAAATATCGACCGATTTAACGATCCCGGAACCCCCCCCAACTGAAAACCTCTCCTATGATTTTTATGACGTGACCGCAAGCTCCAAAATTGGTTCTTTTTTATTACAACTCGATCGAAAAAGCAAGGTCGAGATCGTCCTCTATTGTCATGTCTCGAAGCAAGAGTGCCATTCTCTGGCTGAATGGAAAAATCTTGTAAAATCCTTTATGGAAGAATAGACCCCTTCGAAGCCATTTCAAAGAACCGGTTCGACAATTGGCTGAATTCTACCAGAGAAAATGTCTCCCCCCTTCGCTTTGAATCAAGCGATAATTCCCTAAAGACCTCATCCAGATCATTCTGATGAAATCCTTCGTCTTTTAATGAGTTTCGAATCGATTTCCTGCGGTGTGCAAATGCGCCCTTTACCACCTTGAAGAAATAGGCGTCGTTCAATGTTTCCAAATTCGATTCGGACAGGGGAGTGATTTTGACGACAGTCGAATCAACACGGGGTGGCGGTGTAAAGGAACTGTTTTTGATATGAAATGCCGGGGTGGCGGTGGCGTAGTATTGAATGAAGACAGACAAGGGACTATATTCTTTCGTGTCAGGGCCGGCAATCATCCTCATGGCGACCTCTTTCTGAACCATTAAAGTCATGGATGAAATTCTTTTTCTCTCTTGTAATAGAAGGCCGAGGAGGGGCGATGAAATCTGATAGGGAATATTGGCCACCACTTTAAATCGGGCAGGAAGAAGATTCCAATCGATTCTTAAAATATCCCCTTGAATGATTTCCAGATTGGGAAAAGAGAGAAACTCTTTCTTTAAGTAGGCGACGAGTTGACGGTCGATTTCAACGGCAAAGACTTTTCTGGAACAATTCAAAAGCTGCCGGGTCAGGATCCCTTTTCCCGGCCCAATTTCAACGATGTCCTCTTCGGGGACGATCCCGGCCGTTTGAATGATTTTTTTGACAATGTTGGAATCGTTCAGGAAATGCTGACCAAGGGATTTTTTAGGAATAATCATGTTTGATTTTCTTCTGAGCGAGGTCAGAGGCGAGAAAGAGCGCCTCCTTAAGACTGGAAGGGTCGGCGATCCCTTTTCCGGCTATATCGTAGGCGGTGCCATGGTCCACAGAGGTCCGAATGAAGGGGAGACCCAGCGTCAAATTGACTGATTTTTTAAACGCGATCATTTTTAAGGGAATGAGGCCCTGATCATGATACATCACGACAACAGCGTCGTATTTGCCTTGATAGGCCTTGTAGAAGAGGGCATCCGGAGAATTCAGATCGTCAATGGTAATTCCCTCGCGTTTCGCCATTTGGATGGCGGGTAGAATTTCATTTTGTTCTTCTTTTCCAAACAGACCGTTTTCACCCCCATGGGGGTTTAATGATGCAATGCCAAGACGGGGTGAATCGATTCCAAACAGCTGTTTCATTTCCCGGGAAAGAAGACGAATACAGCTGAGCACTTTCTCTTTTTTGATTAATCCGGGCACATTCGCAATCGGTTCATGAATCGTTACGAAAATGATTCTTAACGGTCCCCCCACCAGCATCATGGCAAACTCCCTGGTTTTGGAAAGCGAAGCAAGAAATTCAGTATGTCCGGGAAAGGAGTAACCCGCGCTTTTCAAGTTTTCTTTATTGATCGGAGCCGTTGTGATAGCGTCAATGTCTCCCCGAAGTGCCATTTTAGCCGCTTCTTCAATATACCGGCCGACAGATTTCCCGCCGGTAATGGTCGGAACACCCGGCGAGAACTCAAGCGTCGAAGAATCCGGATCGATAAGCGCGATACGATCTTTGTCAGGCGAAAATTGTTTCAGGTCCGGATTTTTTGCAATATCAATGTCGATCCCAAGGGAACCGGCGGTCTTTCGCAGGATGAGTTCGTTTCCAATGACAAAAGGCCGGCATTTTTTATAAACAGCCGGATCGCCTAGAGCCTTGATGATGATTTCAGGGCCGATGCCGGAGGGATCACCCATCGTGATCCCAATAATCGGTTTTAACCTGTTTTGTTTCTTAGTCATTGAATGGTTTAAATTATTTCCCGCTCGAGATTTCGACATCACGTCGTTGGCCTCACCGGGAAGGGTTCTTCGGAACGCGCGTCTGCGCTTACGGTGCTCGACGCCCTCCGCTTTTGTCTCGCCGCGGCATTAAATCCATAGGTGCGGCGGCCAAAAGAGGTCCGATTCACCCCTCCCGGTCTGGGGCCAACGCCTTATCGTTATGGTTTCGAAAAATCCACCTTGGGCACGGATTTGGCCTCTTCCTGAATCTTAAAATAGGGCGCCTCTTTAAAATTAAAGAAGGATGCAACAATGCTGGATGGAAACATCTTGATTTCCTGATTGAAGGTCTGAACGTTATCGTTATACCGTTTTCTTTCGACAGAAATCCGGTTCTCCGTCCCTGCCAGTTCGTCCATTAGCCTCTGAAAAGTCAGGTCAGCTTTTAGATTGGGATAGTTTTCAACAACGACCAGAAGTCTGGAGAGCGCCGAAGTCATCTCCTGGTTGGCGTTGATCTTCTGTTCCGTCGTCTGAGCGCTTCCTATCCTTGCCCTGGCGTTGGCAACCGCTTCCAGGATCTCCTTTTCGTGGGCCGCATATCCCTTGACCGTGTTGACCAGGTTGGGAATCAGGTCAAATCGGCGTTGAAGCTGATTGTCGACCTGAGCCCAGGAGCCTTTGATCGACTCGTTCATCTGGACCAGACGGTTATAGGTGGAAAATATGGACGAAAGAAAAATCAGCCCGATTAGAAGAATTGCGCCCAGAACGATCACTAACTTTTTCATATTTCTCCTCTTTTCAATTTGTGATTGAGCACCGAGCGAAATTTCGGATTGCTCAAAAAGCTTCAGTTGCAAGGCCGCAGAAGCGAGGCACCCGGAGTGTACATGATCAGTACATGAGGAGTGCCGAGCTTCGAGAACGCAGCAAATGAGGCTTTTTCAGCAATCGGCACGTTTACCAGTCGCCGGATGCGCCTCCTCCCCCACTCCCCCCCCCTCCAAATCCTCCAAAACCACCCCCACCCGAGCCACCAAATCCACCGAATCCACCGCCAAATCCTCCTCCTCCGCTTCCCCAGAAACCACCCGGTCCGTTTCGTCTTGAAAAGGGAGAAAAGAGGAGTCGGCTCAGCAAGAACAGGATGACCAGCACCAAAACCACCCCGTTAAAAAAAAGAGGGTGATCGAGAATCGATTTCTTACCTATTTGTCTTTTCCCGTCAAGTGGAATTCCTTTCTTGCTGGCGACGATCTGAATGATCGAATTGACGCCAAGCATCATTCCGGCACCATATTTCCCCTCTTTAAACTGAGGACGAATCTGACTCCGGATGACCTCTCCGGCGAGACCGTCAGGGATGATTTCTTCCATTCCGTAACCCACTTCGATCCGAATCCGTTTTTCCTTTTGGGCGGCAATCAGGAGAATTCCATTATCCTCCTTCTCCTTTCCGATTTTCCAGCTCTTGAATAACTCGTTGGCGTATTCATCGAGCGTGGCAAACGGTTCAAAAGTCGAAATGGTCACGACCGAAATTTCAATCCGCGTCTTCTTTTCAAAATCGGAAATCAATCTTTCCATTTCGGAGGTGGAAGCGGGGTCGAGCATGCCGGCAAAATCGTTGACATATCCGATTGGGGCAGGAAAGGACTGTTTGAGTTCCGCATGGGCCGGTAGAACGGAGAAAATAAAGAGCAGCAGGAAAAACATCCGATTTAAGTGAGGCGAATTTGATCGATAAGTTTGGATAATTCCTCCAGCTGATTCAGATAATCCTCAAACCAGCCGAGGTATTCTTCTTTGGAAATGAGCTTTCCCTTTTTGATCGCCCAGATTTTCAGGAAAGGCGCGGGTGACAGGTGATGTTTCCTGAAAAAGAGTTCAATAAGCTTTTCCCGTTCGATGGGCGGAGATTCATGTTGAATCAACAAAAGAGAGCGGAGGACAGGAAAAACAGAATTGAGCGAGGTCATGGCGAGATGTTCTATCTCCGCAGGCTTCTTCTCCGTTTCGAGAAATGCCTGCCGCAACCGGACCTGGATCTTCCTGACTTCGCGTTCACATTCCCTCCGGAGGTCCTGACGGTCAATGGAAAATGTGAAAGGATTCTGGCCATAGAGCAGGATATGATGGGAAATAATCTCCTGCCATTCGATGGGGAAAACGTCCCGGGATTGTTCGAGAAAATCGAGGGAGGTGAAGAGTGGAGGCGTGATCCCGCGCTCTTTCCAATAGTGGGCCCGCTTCTGATATTTTAGAAGATCAAAAAACTTGAGCTCTTTCATGACCATCAGAAGATTCACATTGGATTTTCCCGGTATATAGTTGACCCCTGCGCCGCTGCCATAAAGAATCAGAGAGGAAAGGGATTCCCTGAAGAGCGGAATCATCTCTTCAGAAAAGGCGGTCAGAAGGGGATAGAGGTCCGGGTGGACCGAATCAAGCGGGTTCGTCATGCCGGGTTCAGCGTAGACAATTTAAAGTTTCTTAACCGGTGGAATTTTGCGTACATTCTCAATGGCGTTACCCACCTGATGCCCGATCGCGGTTAACAACTCTTCTTCCTGTCCCGAAAGGGGATGAGGCCTTTTGAAGAGAAGTGTAAGGCCGCCGGTGACCTCTTTCTTAGAAAAGAGCGGAACAGAAGCCGTGGTGGAGAAATCAAATGAATCGGGTATCGCAACTTCGTTGGACCCGTTTTCAACTCCTGCATTCAGGCAGATAAAAAAATCTTTCTTATTAAGAAAGACATGCATGATTTTTTCAAAAAAGACCTTGCTTTCGGGCTGTTTCAAGAGCGAAGAAGGAATCCCTTTCAGAAAAATATCAGCGGAGGAATCCATAAGAGAAATAATGACGCCATCGGCTTTCATCATCCCCATGACTTTTCCCGGGGTCACCGATAAGATCTCTTCCCGGGTCTCACATTCGTTCAACGTGGCGCCCATGGAAAAGAGGGTATACATTTCATTGTTTCTAAGCTCCAGTTCACGGGTCCGAATTTCCAGCTCCTTGGTGCGCTCTGAAACCTTTTGCTCAAGACCGAAATAGAAGGTCTGCATCTTTTTCGCCATCTCGTTGAATTCATTCCCGACATCTTCGATTTCATCCCCGGTCTTGAGGTTGATGCGATGATCCAGTTGGCCGTCTCCGATCAATTGAATGCCAGTTTGCAGATCTCGAATCGGTTTGACCAGATTCTTGGAGACGATCCATCCCAAAAAGGTCAGAACGCCAAAACCGAGAACACCCGCTGAAAGAATCCATTTTAGCAAAGTGTAGATTGGCGCAAATGTTTCTAGCGGATCCTGACTCGTAAAGACATACCAGGACTTCCCGCCAAAATTATCCGGTCCGGAATGAAAGGTAATATCGAGAGGCGCAAATCCGTTCAAGGCTTCTCTGCCGGGATAGTGGACATCCGCGTTGCTGACACTCCATCCTGCCTCGGACTTAAAAATATTTTTTTGCAATTCAGCGGTGAGCTGATGTGTTTTGGTCGGAAAGATGGGACAAAAAAGAAGCGTGCCGTCCGAACTGGCCAGCATCGTATGGTCTCTCTTTCCGGATTTAATGTAAGTTACCCATTTAAAGAAGATGTCGGCATTATGAACCATATTCAATATGCCGATGATCGAGCCGTTCCTGTAAATCGGGGATGCGATATTAAAGGTGTAGTCATTCACCGCCGGGTCGAAGACGATGTCGCTGATAAAGACTTTCCCTTTCCCTTCCGCATAGGCTGTCTGCCACCATTTCTCCTTTTTGTAATTATAAAGAGGGGTCTTCTTGTCTGACGCGATGACATTTCCTTCAATATTGGTCGCGTAGATAAATCGATGAATTCCGGAATTCTCTTTCTCTTTGTTTTCGAAAGCCTCATACCCTCTGAAATAGAGGGAGGCTTCGTTTTGAATGATCGTTCGGATTACAGGATCTGTCTCGGTATATTTTGCCCAATTTGCCTCAATCTGTTTCTGATTGCGGACAGGTCCGGACAGATTGGATTTTTCAACGATATTCGTAATGTCGAGGGTCGATGAGAGAAAATGCGCCTCTTCAAGGTGATGATCGATCATCGTTTCAAGCCGGTTGCTGGTGACTTCGGCCAATTCAGCATAGCCTCTTCCAATGGTCTGTTTAAGCGTGGATTTCCCAAAAGTGTAGACAAGCGCAAGACCGAGGACGGTTGAGATAAAGCCGACTGTCAAAATGGAGAGGGTAATCTTGTTCTGCAGGTTGGTTCTAAAGATTCGAAACATTATTTCGTCTGCGACGGGACGGGGAGTTGTTGAACCGCCGCGCCATATTCGTATACCAGTTTTCCCCCTTTAAACGCGGCATAGCTTAAGAGGAGAATGGCGACGAAACTAAGGAGGATATAGAGGTTAAAAACCTGACCCGAAAGATCGCCTTTTTTGAAGAATCGGAAGACGAGAAGGACGACAAAAATGACGAGTGCGACCATGGCAAATCCCTTATGGTCATCGATTTGCCGTTCGCTAATGCCGGACGACTCGATTTTATCTTCGATCAGGATGCCCGCGCCAGCGGCTAAAGCACCCGTGATGACCGCGAGGATCAGGATATAATAGCCCATTTTTTGAAACTCCTTTTTCCGGGTAAACCGAAAAAGAATATCAAAGAAGAACGAGGTGAAAAATAACGCAATAGGAAAATGAACCAACATCGGATGGAGATGAAGAATATTAAACATGATGAGAATGCCCCACAAATTTATAAAATATTGAAAACAAAAGTAATATTTATATTACAAGATTCAGCGACAAGCGTTGCGGGTAAAGTTTCAATTGACATATCTTACACCTCCTTGTTAGAATGTTCAACTTCTATTCGCTCAATTTCGTGCATTTGGGCGGCGTACCCAAGTGGCTAAGGGAGCAGTCTGCAAAACTGCGATTCATCGGTTCGATTCCGATCGCCGCCTTCCCCAAAATCTCCTTTACGAACCCCTTTTCCACACTCCTGGCAAGCTTCATCTGATACAAATTCGTGATACAAATTCGTTCAATACCTGTCACAAAATTCATTTTTGTCTTTTCCATAGGACATACAGTGAATTTCTTCCCATAAATACGACAACATCTTTTCGACTCTCACCTTATTCGGAACGACGATATTGTAGGAAACAGCCGATTATCACCTTCATCTGGCCTATGTTGTCCTATAAAGTCATTAAGTATCTGATTATGGTAATATTTTACAGTGGAATATAAGTATAAAATAAAGTAACTAAAATAACTTTTAATATCCTAAAAAGATAATATTTTATATTTTTAGGTAAATATATTTTCATTAAAAATATTTAAATATGTTTTAAAATTAAATAAATATTAATAATATGAAAATTAAAAATATTTATTCATTATTTATTATTAATATATTTCATTATTATTATTTTAATTACAATTAGTTACAAATACGACATCAGATAAATTCGATATCTAAGTCTAATTATTTAGACAATTACATAATAATTTGGCATTTTGATTGAATTTTGGCAGTTTTATTGCATTTAAGCCTAGGAAAGAAATTATGAGGTCATTAGTTTTAGCGTCGTGAGGTTTAAATTCTTGAAATTGAAACAAGGAGAAACGGATATGCGGAATAGATTGAAAAACATTTTCCTGGCCCTGTTAGGGATATTATCGATTTTTATCGTTTATAATATACCTGTTGCGCAAGCGATTGTGCAATGCCCTGCCAATGATCCTTTGGCGGTCTGTATTCGGTTGGGTGCGACCGATGGTTATACCAAAGGGGCCGATGGGGAAGATCTCTATATTTTCGGTTTTGTCGATCTGACCGGCGTTCCCGAAAATGAAATCGTGAATTATAAGGGCCAGGCCCATCTTCCAGGTCCGATGATTGAAGTTTGGGAAGGCCAACATCTCTATATTACAGAGACAAACCTTGGCTTCAGTAACCGAATCGATCTGTTTGATCCGCATACGCTTCATTTTCACGGTTTCCCTCATGCGATGGCGATTTTCGACGGGGTTCCGGATAATTCGATTGCCGTGAACGACGGGCAGGATTTTACCTATTTTTATCAACTCAACGACCCGGGGACCTATCCCTATCATTGTCATCAGGAACCGGTTGAGCATATCCAGATGGGCATGGTCGCGTTGATCAATGTTCATCCGTTACAGGACGTTAGCCTCTACCCGGATCAGACGACCGCACTCGCCGCGCTCAAAGCAAAAGCAGGAATTGGCGACTTCAAATTCGCATCAAACGGATATGCCTATAACGACGGCGGAACGACTCCCGGTACCTCCACGACCTATTTTGATCGAGCCTTTAACTTCCTCATCGATGATATCGATGCCCGGAAACACCACAATGATGAAACAATTCAGGAAAGCAAGAATGAATGGCACGACTACCATCCCAATCAATATATTTTAAACGGCAGGGTCTATCCGGACACACTCCTCGCTCCGAATGATTCTACGATGACAAGCGGCCACGATTATATCGGAAGTACCTCCGCGCTTGTCACGGCAAATCAGGGAGAAAAAGTTCTTCTGCGGATGGTCAATCTTGGTTATAAAACCCATACCTTGACGATTCCCGGAATCACAATGCGTGTTATCGGTGAAGACGCGAAAATTCTTCGGGGTCCGACCGGCCTTGATCTTTCCTATTCAAGAACCGGGATCGAACTTGCCGGAGGCAAAACAGCTGATATACTTCTGGATACGGCTGGGGTTGCAAAGGGGACCTATTTCATGTACGCGAGAGAACTTAACCAGGAAGGCTATTTAAGTCTGACCGATATTTTGACGAACGCCCCGCAGAGTGAAAACAACGGCGGGATGATGACTCAGATTATCATTAATTAAATTAAGGTGATGGAGAGACCCATGGATTTTTCGAAGACAAAAAGAATCGTACTTGCCGCTTTCTTAACCTGCTTGATCGTAGGGGGGGCGCAGTCCCTTTCGATGGCTCAGGACATTCATCTCAAGGCTAAAAAGGGGTTCATTACCGAGCCGGATGGAAACGGGGTTCCCATGTGGGGATTTACCCAGGATGGGAATTTTCGCTACCCGGGTCCGACCATCGAGGTCAACCAAAATGAAGTCGTCAATGTCTATCTGCAGAACATTGATGTTCCTGAACCTGTTTCGATTGTCTTTTTTGGACAGGAAGGCGTTTCCAATCAGGATCCTGTCTATGTGACCAACGACGGTTTAACCACAACGTTACCTGGCGATAAGCGGACGTTAAGGTCGATGGCGGCGGAAGCGCTCCCGGGTGGAGCTGAAATCCTCTATACTTTTACGGCAAGCAAAGCGGGTACCTACTACTATCAGAGCGGGACTCATGCGGACGAACAGATTGATATGGGCCTTTTCGGCGGAATCATTGTCCGACCCACAGGGTACAATGCCGCCACGAACAAGATTGCCTATGCCAATTGTTCAAATTGCGGATACGACCGGGAATTTCTCTTTCTTTTGAGTGCCGTCGATTCCATCCAGCATAACCGGGTTGAAGCAGGCCTTCCATACGAGAGCACCTCTTATATGCCCTCATATTGGTTTATCAACGGGCGTTCATTTCCCGATACACTTGAAGAGACCTATCCGGAATCAGCCCAATTTCAAAGTCAACCGATGAATGCGCTGGTAAAAAGCTATCCCGGAGAAAAACTATTGTTCAGAACAATTACGCTGGATCGTGACATTCACCCCTTTCATCATCACGGCGTCCATGCGCTGGTTCTGGCAAAGAACGGCAAACTCCTGCAGAGCGCTTCTTCGGCACCCTTGGCCGACCTCGCGGTCCTTCAATTTTCACAATCTGTTCCGGTCGGTGAAACCGCCGATTCGATCTGGTCCTGGGATGCCAATGATCCGAGTGCCCCTCAAATGGGTGGAAGTCATGAAACGATGCTGGGATATGATATCTATGGTAACGATCAAAATAACCTCATTCCGGTTGCCATTCCGCAAGACCTTGCTTTAGTGCATGGTCCATTTTACAGCGGCAGCCCGTATCTTGGGAAAACCGGTGACCTTCCAGTCGCAGAAACGGCGGTGAGTCTGAACCATGGCGGAGAGCATTATATGATTTTTCATAGCCACCATGAAATAGAACTAACCAATTTCGATGAAACTCCGGGTGGGATGATGACCCAGATTATGATCTGCGCTCCCGGTGCTCAAGCTTGTCAATAAAAGGATCGGCGCTATAATTAAAAACAGTCTTGGAAATGAAACATGAAAACGGAATTAGGAATTAACCGAAAAAAAGGGATGGAAACCATGGCTAAGAGAAGTGGATTGAGACGATCAATGATGTTCTGCGGGCTTCTGTTATTAAGCCTCGTGCTTCTGAATTCTGGGAAAGGATGGGCGGCGGCCTACAATCTTAAGGCCACGACCGGAACGGCAACCATGCCGGACGGTGCCGTGATCCCGATCTGGGGATATGCGGCTTGTACGGATGAGACCTTTACATCGTGCGGGCCGGCCACTCTACCTGGACCTCAGTTAGAGGTGACAGATGGATCATTGACGATCAACCTGTCCAATGACCTGCCAGAGCCGGTTTCAATCATGATTCCGGGTCAAACCATTCAGCCGACTCCGACAGGAAAATCCTTTACGGTTGAAGCGGCATCTGGCGGGGGAACAGCCTCCTATACCTTTAGTAATGTCCGTCCCGGAACCCATCTTTACGAAAGCGGATCGAATCATGCGAAACAGGTTCAAATGGGACTTTACGGCGCATTGATTGTCCGCCCGGCGGGATTTTCTTCTTCGAATTTAATTGATTTCGATTCAAACAGCACTTTCAATCAGGAAAGAGTCCTTCTTCTTAGTGAAATCGACCCGGACTGGCATGCTGCGGTTTCCGGTGGTCAGCAGTATAATGGAATCTATTTTAATCCCAAATATTGGTTAATGAATGGCAAGGCCTATCCTGAAACCCAGGATCTCATTACCAAAAGCGGCAACAAAATGTTACTCCGTTATCTCAATGCCGGTGCTCAGGATCATGTCATCGTCATACAGGGTATTTCTCAGCATGAAGTGGCTAATGACGGATATCCTGTAAATTACCCCCAGGATACTTACACGGCGTTGGTGAATCCAGGGGAGACCCGGGATCTGATGATCACCCCTTCTGCTATGGGGACGTTCTCATTGTTTGACCGAAGACTCGATATTACCAATAAAGATAAATTTCCGGGTGGAATGATCTCAATGCTCCGGGTCATTGATTCGACCCTGACAGGTCTTCAGATTTTATCGACGGCACCTGGCATGGTCACTGTGGAAAATCTCTATTCCTATGATACGGTGGCGATTGACGCCGACCATCTTGATGCAACATTGATTTATACCATTGTGCCGGGACCCAGTACAGTCTCTTCTCTGACGCCCGCGACAGTGAGCGTGGACCCGTCGACAGGAAGAATAACCTGGCCGACCATCCTTGCGGATAATTCTGCGACAAACGGATCTTATCCGATGACGCTTTCGGTTTCAGATAGTTATGGTGGTCCGGTTAGCCAGACCTTTAATGTTTATGTGAACAGTAATCCCGCATTTGGTGGCGCGCTCGGTAGCGTTTCTATTGCGGCAGGGTCTACCTATTCGGGCAATGCGTCGGCAACAGACGCAGACGCAAGCGATGTGGTCTCCTATGCGCTCTCTTCCACCATGGGCATGTCAGGATTGAGCATTAATCCATCGACAGGAGCATTAACGTGGAATACCAGCACCTCTTCAGCCGGGCTTTACAATTTTAATATTGTGGCGACCGATGGAAAAGGGGGTATCGCTTCTCAGGTCGTCGCCGCAACCATAACCTCCTCATCTCCTCCGGCGGTTGTGCAGAGCGGGATCTGCGACAACAGAACCGATTGCCAGAATGTGACTTTATCGGCGGTTGAGTTTGGGAATACAGCCACGTCCCTGACCACTTTTCAATTTGTCATCAATGTCGATAACACGTCTAAAGTCGATCCCGATACCGGCGCGTGCGATCCTTGTCCTTCAACCCATCTTTGGGAAAGTAATTCTCCTGTCGCCGCAGTGGGAATGGTCACTGCTGCAACTTTTGGAGTCAGCAATGTGGTTCAGCTTCCTCCGGGAAACTATTTTGTCACAATCCATGCCGGTGAAGGTGATCCGAGCAGCCCTTATTTCAGACAACAGGTTCGAAATGGTGGAACTTATAAATTGGATGGTACTCGTTTTAATGTCAGCGGATCGCCCGTTCCGGTACAGCTACAACTTCATAAGAATCCTCTCCCATTAGGTCAGATCACCGTTCAGGTCTTCTGGGACAATCGGGCACTCAACGCCGAATGGGACGTTGCGACGGAAGGGGTTCCTTTCCGGACACTCGACAATTTGGGAAATCCAATTCCAGATCATTTTAAAGTTCTTGTTCATGACTCTCTTGGTCAGGTGACGACCGATGCTTACGCGAATCCGCTCTGTACCGAATATACAAAGGATGCCAACGGCCAATATATCTATGATCCCGCTACCGGCGCCCCGATTGCCATCAACTCAGATCCAAATAACGGGGGGGCGAAAGGGGGAGCGGTCTGTATGACCGACGATAACGGATTTCTCCGTATTCCCAATATTGCTCCCGGTCTTTATGGTGTTGTGGCGTTTCCACCGGAAGATTCCGATTGGGTTCAGACCACGACCATTGAAGGAACCAAATCGATTGACGCCTGGGTTCGTGAAGCCGACAACGGAATTCTTCCCGAAGGTTTGTCTGCCCAATCTTATGCAATTCTGCAGGGATTTGTCCGCCCCTGTAAATTCAGCACGGTGATTCCATCGGGTGCCGACCCCTGCCCGACCTCCCATAATCCGGGAACCGGAATAATTCATGGTCAGGTGAAAGCCGTTGCACCGTCAAGACCTCCTTACCTCTATGCCGATGGCCTTGGTAAACCTGTGGTTCATCCCTGGGTCGCCCTGTCCAATACAGGTGGAAACCTCGAACAGGTTGCTTTGATACAGGGGGATGATCAAGGAAACTTCTCAATCGACCATGTTCCGGCAGGTGCGTATAATGTGGTCATCTGGGACGATCCGAAAGATTTTATTCTGGCGATCTTTGCGGTCACGATCGCAGACGGCCAAAATCTTGAACTTTTTGATCCTTTGATTTCGACTGACGGCAACAGGGGCATAGGCCTCTTTGACTGGTGGGGCCGATTTGTCGGAAATGTCTTCTACGACGCGAATGAAAACGGAATTAAAGACGAAGGAGAGAAAGGTCTTGTTGGCGAGTATGTGGAACTCCGTAAGCGGGATGGGAGTCTGATTCAGTCGACCACCACCGATGCCAACGGATATTATAACTTTAGAGAACATTTCCCCTGGTATGGCTGGGATATAGCCGGAATTGGTTACTCACGCTTTGGAGACACCGGGCTCACTTATTGGGCGGGGCTAGAGCAGGCAAAGATGGGGCAACCGATCACAGAAGGACCGGTCACCATCAAAGGGCCCCAGCTTGTGATGGGGGTTCTCCCGATTGCCGGTGAAACCAATCAGATCGATTGGGGGAAAAAGCCTTATCCATTGAATGATCCCGACACCATCACTCCATTTACAGGTGGAATTTCGGGGGTCGTCTGGTATGCGTCAACCCGCAATGAGAATGATATTGCTTATGCCGCGGCAGACAACTGGGAAACGGGTATTCCTGATTTATGGTTAAACTTATACGAACGGCTCGTCGATCCCAAAACGGGCAAAACCGTCATGGATCCTGTCACAGGTGCTGCGGTAAAAGGGAGGCTTCTTGGAAGGGCAATTACCGACCATTTTAATCGGCCCGAACAGATTCCAACCCATTGCCCGATCATCGATTTCACCACGGGCACGCCGGGGTTTGATGAGAATTGCACCGAAACCTATATTACCTGGGCTCAGGTCAAGCCGGGTGTCTATGATGGCGCCTATCAATTCTTCTTCGACCAGAGTAATCCGGCCGATCGTGCAAACCTTTTAAATTGCGACGACGTGGGAGTGGACGTCACCGGACTTGATCCAAATAAATGCCGCCCTCTTCGGGCAGGAACTTATCTGGTTGAACTTGAGGTCCCGAATAATTATTCACCGTTGACTGAGAATGACCGAAACGTGATCGATCAAGGGGATGTTTTCAAACCGACCCCTCTTAGAGCGCCCCCCTCTTGCGTCGGCCCTCTTTATTCGGTCATTTATCCGGATGATACGAATAGTAATTATGTCAATGGAACGAAGGCAAACCTCTGCACTTTGAAAGAAGTGACCGTGGATCCCAATGCGAATGCGGCAAACGATTTCCATCTTTTTACCGACGTTCAGATTCCTGGGCATATGGTCGGATTTGTCAACGACAATAACAATTTCGCCGCCAAAACAACCTCTCCCTGGTTTGGCGATAAAGAGGGTATTCCCTTTCTTCCGATTTCAATCCGCGATTGGGCGGGAAAAGAGATCGACCGGGTTTATACCGATCAGAACGGGATGTTTGACCTGCTGGTCCCTTCGACCGCACGTCCTAATGCGCCGAAACCGACCGGGTATTCTGAAAATGTCGTTCTGGTGACCGCAAATGATCCGGGTACGGCCCAAAATCCTGACCCTCATTTTAACCCGAATTATGACTCACTTCTGGTTCAGTTTGAAGTGATGCCGGGACGACCAGTCTTCCCCGATATGGCGTTGACACCGGTAAACGGACTTCTGGCCCAGATGAAAGTCGACTGCGGACCGGATGCCACAACGCCTCAGGTATCTTATGTCGATGACCCGATCAAGCCTAGAGGACAAACGCTGACCGTAACCGGGACAGGTTTTGGATCCACCGCTGGAAGACTGTTAATCGATTCCACTGTGATTACGGCCACTAGCTGGAGTCCAACCGTCATTACCTGGACCATTCCAAGCACATTTGCAACGGGTGCTCACCAGTTGACGGTTCAGGGAAGTAATTTGAAAGTCAGCCCGGCCGGAATAACCGTTCATATCACCGGTACCGGCTATAACCCTCACATTGTTGACGTCAGTCCAGGTGGCACAAGCCTCCATCCGATCCAGGACGCAATCGATGCGGCAGGAACCGTTTCCGGAAGCGTGATTCGAATTCACCCCGGCACCTATCGGGAGAACCCGATTGTTTATAAAAATATCTCCCTTCAGGGTTATGGCACCGCGGGAGTCAATGCGACCATTATCGACGGCGGATATCTGACCATGGGAACCTCTCTGGCGCTTCAGAACGACTGGACCAATAAAATGACCGCCGTGATTGCCAGCACCGATGTGACGGTGGTGGATCAACAGCCGATTTCAGAGACGATGAGCACCATTACCGTTTTTGGACGTGACGGATCAACCCGTCGTATTCGAATTGACGGATTAAAAATTCAAGGTGCGCGTGGCGGAAGCGGTGTCCATGTGAATGCTTACGCCAGCAATACGATTGTCAGCAACAATCTGATTCAAAATAATATGGGATCCCTCCTCACTTCTGGCGGGGGAGTCTCTCTCGGATTTCCGAACTTCGGTAGTAACGTCATCAGCAATCCCCGCATCCACCATAACAAGATTATCAGTAACGGTGGAACGCAGGACGGGAGCGGTGTTGCGGTCTACGATGGTGTCGGTCCTTACCAGGTCGACCATAATCTGATCTGCGACAACGGATCGATGGTCAATGGAGGAGGTATTGCGCACTTCGGGACCAATCCTTCGACGTCTGCCGGATCGATCGACCACAACGACATTCTCTTCAACTGGGACAATCTCGCAGGGGCTGGAATTGCGTTGGAAGGTCCGCCCAATGCGAATGTGACCCTGCCGTCTGTCGGAACCGGTCCGGTCTTGATTGATACCAACCGGATCTACGGGAACTTTGCCACACAGGATGGCGGTGGTATATCCGTTCGATATGTCAATAACAGCAGTATTCGAATTCAGAATAATATGATTACCAATAACATGACCTCAGACGCGGCGGGAGCCTTGTCGGTGCGTGACGCGGCCAATCTCGTGGTGATCAACAACACGATTGCCAATAACAATGCCACGGCATCCACCAATATCCTGATCCCCGGCAAGCAGGCGGGTGGTATCACGATCTATCCCAATACCCTGCCGTTCCAGAATAATGTGATCAGGGCCAATTCGCCCACGGTGAGCGATATCCATCTTTACAACAATATCATGTGGGGTAATGATGCCTATCAGTGGAATGTGGCGGGGAGAGTGCTGGCAGATGTCGGACCAATCGATCTTGACGTCTACGGGGTTCCCGGTGCGACATTAACCCATGTCGAGGACAACCTCTTTACAGCAAGTGCTGTGACCGCAACCATCTCTAATACGAGCAACCAGTTTGGGGCGAATCCGGCATTTGTTTCGTCCGTTGCGAATGCGGTGACCGGTCAATATGTCCCTGCGCAAGGGGATGTGATCAGTCAGGTGATTGTCCATTACCTTCCGCTTACGGTCTCAGGGGATTATCATGTTCAGACGACTTCGCCGGCACTTGAATATGGCGGCAGAACGTTTGAAGCGGGAAGAATCTCCGCGCCGACCACTGATTTTGACGGTCAGGCCCGTCCGATCGATAACTGCATTGATTCCGGCGCCGACGAGACCCAGGCTGTAACGGTATGCGTCGTACATCCAGATCTTGTTGTGAGTGCCTTATCAGCGGTGATTGGAATCGTTCAGCCAGGCGGAACATTGCTGGTGACCAATTCCGTGACGAATCAGGGCAATGGAAGTGCGGGGGCTTCGACACTGGCCTTTCATCTCTCGAAGAACAGCATTTATGGGGATGTGGACGATGTGACTTCTCCGACGACAAGGGCGATTGCCGCTCTGTTAGCCGGAGCGTCAAATAACGCCTTGGCCACAGCGGTGACCATTCCAGCCAATACACCCCTTGGAACCTATTACCTCTGTGCGATGGCAGATAGTACCCTGGCGGTTGCCGAATCGGACGAGGGTAACAACTCATTCTGCACAACCTCTACGATAGAGGTGGTCCAGGCCGATCTGATCGTGAGTACGATGGGCACCCTCTCGAAGACATCAATCTCCCGTGCGGGTAGCAGTACTGTCCGGACCTTTACGGTGCAAAATGCCGTCCAGAATGCTGGAAATCTGCTGGCCGGACCAAACGTTCTAGGGTTCGTCTTGTCGACTAACCCGAACTATACCGGGACCGGAAGCAGTGTTGCCCTCTCGGGAACCCGGACGATTTTCTTGCTTGGCGCAGGGGCCTCGAGTCCTGGGACCGGAACGACGACCTCCCCGAATCTTACGGTGGGGACGACCACGCCAACCGGTACTTACTATGTCTGCGGAAAGGCGGATATTAACAATAACGTGAGTGAATCGAATGAAGGCAATAACTGGAAATGCACAGCGTCTACGTTAACGATCACGCCATAACAGATCGGTAAAGTAGCAACAGCTGAATACTTGAGGGGGTGGCGCACAAAGGTGCGCCGCCCCTTTTCTTTGGTTGACAACCTGGAAAGAAAAAGTACACTTAAAGACAATGAAAAGAAATATTTTAGGATTCTTACTATACGGTATCTTCGTCATTTCCTGCTCTTCCTTGCAAGCGCCGCATGATTTGGTAGAAGATCAACCTGCCGGTCACATCGGTCATCAGTCTCATTCTGACGCCCGCACTCCGGTAAAGCAGGGTGACTTGTCCGTCGTTACGGGCCAGGAAGATTTGATAAAAACTTATGGCATAAAAGTTGAAACGCTTCGGTTGACTTCGGCCGGCATGATGCTCGACCTTCGATACCGGGTGGTCAATCCAAAACTGGCGACGGCGGTGACTCAAACCTCTTCGCCGGTTGAAATCAAAGTCATAGACCAGGCGACCGGCCATGCACTGGGCGTCGACAAAACCAACGCAGGATGGTATCGATCGAGATCAAAGAGAATTCAACCCAACCGGATTTTCTTTGTCATTCTCGACAATACGCATCAGGCGGTCAAGCAGGGTTCCGTTGTGGCCATTACTTTTGGTTCGATTAAAGTTCAGGGATGGAGGGTGGAATGAACAGATTATCTTGCCGGGCACTTTTTGTTTTTTTGACTGTCATTTGTCTTTCCGGATCAGGCTGTGCCGCGCCGTTGCACAATGTTCTATCGAAAGACTTGCAAAACGAGATCAATTTAAAGCCTTCCGGTCAGAAAATACCGGTCATTCTGATTTTTGACACCGCGAAAACGAGCCCCTATTTGTCGCGCGACGAGATGAACCGGAATTTAAAGGAACATGCTCGTGTATCGCAAAAGGAGACGATTGACCTTTTGATTCAAAAAAAGAAAAATGGAGAGGCGGAGTCGGTTCGCTCTTACTGGATTGACAATTCCATTTCTCTGAAGGCCACGCCCGCCTTGATTCGGGAACTGGCACAAAAAAAAGAGATTGTCAGCATTGTTCGTGATCAACCCGCATCACTCTCGAAAAAAGAAGTAAAATCTGTTCCCGTTAAAAAAACCCGAGAGGAGAGTCATGAAAAATAAAATCCTTTTCAGCTTCATGGTTGCAGTTTTCGTTTTCTTGTTTTTATTTGTAAACTCTTCACAAATCTTGGCCGCCAAGGACCCATCTGAAAAGAGCGAAAAGAAAGAAATGGAGGAAAGCCATCTGACTCCTCTGCTCAAAGAGCTCGTCAAAAAAACGAAAGAAAAGGATAAAAAGATTCCGATCATCATCACCTTCAAAAGCGATCCGATCAGGACGCACGGTTTTGGACAGCGGTTGAACCGGCAAGAGATTGAAAACGAGCTTAAGAAACAGGCGAATGACTCTCAGTCCGTGGTGTTGAAATATTTAAAGGGGAAGGAGCAGGCGAAAAGAGTTGAGAATATCCATTCGTCCTGGCTAAACAACAGTATTTCGGTCAAAGCGACGAAGGATGTGATTCAAGAGCTTGGAAAAAGAGAAGATCTCGATGAAATCGTTCTGGATAGACCAGTGGAGATTCAACAAAAGAAACATAAAAAAGTAAAAATGGATCAGAATAAAAGCAAGGAAACCGCCGAATAGTCCGTTCAAGGAGCGCGCTTTTATCGCATTTGACACACTAAAAATCTCTGTTACTCTTTATTGAATAGGAAATGACCTATACAATAAAGGAGATTTAAATGAAAACTATTTTAGGTGGATTCTTAATCCTGTTTCTGATGGGCTTTTCATCGCAGACTTATTCAGCGGAAAAAAAAGAAGATAACTCAAAAGGGTCGCAATCCGACTTGTTGAAAAGTGCGCCGCCTCTTTTTCAGTCCGTGATGAAGGAAAAAGAGGACGATTCCCGGGATAAAAAGAGTGATTCCGCAGCGGATGGAGATATTAACAAGTCCGATTCCCATGGCGAAACCCCGCTGATCCTGGAGTCCTTATTTGGACATGAATCCGTCGTGAAGTTACTTCTTGAAAATGGAGCTAATGTCAATCTGGCGGATCACAACGGCGAAACAGCACTGATTGCGGCCTGCCTGAATGGCACAGAATCCATTGTCAGACTACTTCTTGATCATGATGCAAAGGTGAATGCCCAGGACCACAATGGTGTTACGGCTCTGATGTATGCGTCGGCCCTCGGTCGTGACGAGATTGTGAAGACTCTGATCCGTCACGGGGCCCATGTCAATCTCAAGAACCGGTTTGGAGAAGACGCCCATCATGTGGCCGCGTCACATCATCATCCGGAGATTGAAAAAATTCTCAAGGAAGCCGAAGACCGGCGGTAATCAGCTCGCGTTAACGGGGATCGGATTCTCCTGGAGGTTTTGCGGCATCAGACATTTTGTCTGACTTGTGATTCAATGGATGTCCATGCTGTCAAAAAGGCTGTTAGAGGAGTCAGAATCCCCGTGAAGCATCTTGGTTTTGTCCTTGCGGTTATCGTGGGGCTCTTTATCTGGTTCCCTTCGTTGAAGGGAGGTACCATCTCGACTGAAGTCCAACGACAAATCGATTCTGCTTCTCCCTCAGATCATCTCAAAGTCATCGTCCAAATTCTTGACAATTCACCCCTCACTTCTTTTTCCCTTGAAGGAAAATCAAAACGCGAACGGCACGAAACGATCGCTCGTACGCTTAAGAGGAACGCGGATGACTCCCAAAAATCTCTTAAAAAGACCCTTGAGGGGCATCGAAAAGCCGGAAAGGCCCAAAACATACGTCCCTTCTGGATTGTCAACGCGATTGCATTGGAAGCGACTCCTGAAGCCATTAGAGATATTGTTTTGAAACATGCCAACATCGATATTCTTTCTGATCGACCGGTTTATGCCATGACCGGTGGAAGAGCTTCGACGGCCGGTACCCGTGGATGGAATATCGACAAGATCAATGCTCCCGCACTCTGGGCGAAAGGGTATACAGGTCAAGATGTGGTGGTCGCAACACTCGACACCGGAGTGGACGTGACCCACCCTGATCTGGCACCGACTTACCGGGGTGGGAGCGATAGTTGGCACGACACTTTTGGTGTTTACCCTTTTCCTGTCGATAGTGCCGGCCCAACATTCACCGGACACGGAACTGGAGTGATGAGCCTGATTGTGGGAAGGAATGCTTCTCTAAACAGCGGATTGGGTCCCGGAGGACCCGTGGGTGTTTCCCCTGACACGCAATGGATTGCAGGTAAAATTTTTGACGACAGCGGAGCAGGCAGCACTTCTACTATTCTTGATGCCCTGGACTGGGTGGCTGATCCGGATCGAAATTTAAATACATCTGATGCTCCGGAAATTGTAAATGGTTCGTTTGGAATTGATGAGGCGAGTTGTGACACGACCTTTCAAACGGCGATCTTGCATTTATATTCAATGGGAATGATGCCAGTATTTGCGGCGGGGAATGGAACTGTACCTGCCGTTCCTGCTGACTACGTCAGATCAATCGCCGTGGGGTCATCAAATTCTTTAGATTCCGTTATTTCGAACAGCAATGGTCCTCCTCTCTGTTCGACCAGTCCGCCCAAATTATATTTCCCTGATTTGGTTGCGCCGGGTGAAAATGTTTGGATCGCCATTCCGGGAATCGGAACTTATCCAAATAGCTCTTATTACGATACCGGAATTGGAACTTCTTTCGCTGCCCCGCATGTTGCAGGCGCGGCGGCTCTATTGTTAAGCGCTTTTCCAGATTTATCGGTTGACAATATTGTGACGGCGTTAACCAGCAGCGCGACTTTTTCTACCGCCCCAAACAACGTTCATGGATATGGTCGTATAGATGTCGATGCGGCATTTAATTATTTGCTTCAAACGAATGTTCCGCGCCCACCTGCGGTTTCGATTCAGACTCTTTCCGGCGGTTTTCAGCTTACCTGGGGAGCATCACCGACCACATCAGTGACTTATACGGTCTATAGGGACGGTGCTGCATTGACGTCCGGTCTGAGTCTGACGAATTATCTTGATGGAGGCGTCCTTTCCTCAACCAGTAGTTCCTACAGCTATTCGGTTTCAGCATCAGTCGGTCCAATAACGAGTCAGCCGACAAAAGGGATGCTGGGTAATATCTATCAGGGGAACGGGTTGACGATCGACCGGATCGATGGATTTGACCTGGCTTATCTCATTGATTTGATAGGTACGACCTCTTCCGATTTGAATTGGGATGCCGCCGCCGACTTAAATGGAGACGGTGTCATCGATAATGCGGATCTTGCGATCTTGACCACCCATTTTGGGCAGGTGATGAAATGAAGATTGCGTTTTTGAGAGTTGTGGTTTACATTGGGATCCTGTCCGGTTTATTTACACTGGCAGGATGTGGCGGAGGAGGGAGTTCCTCTTCTCCACCTCCTTGCACGATCTGTTTTACATCGGCATCGGGCTCAGGGAATAATCTTTTTACTTTGAGCCTCAATGGCGCTTCGACTTCATCCACCGCGGTATTTGACTTGAACCTGAGCGGACTCAATACAAATATGGCCAATGGCATTTCGGCCGATTTAACTTTTGATTCGTCGTGGATGACTTTTGCTTCCTTTACACCCGATACCGGGACCAACGGTATTTCCCATGGAGTCCTGTCCGTTCTTGAAAGCGATCCCAATACTCTGGTGATCGGTCTCTACAAATTCAAAGGGACTCCGGCTCATCTTGGTACCTTGACCTTTAATTTGACGTCAACGGGAAGAACCGCAACACTCGCATTTTCTCCCGCCACGACTTATATCGGATCTGCAGCGCACCTCCTTCCGTCCCCGCACCTTATGGCGCTCGGCGGAGTACTGAAGAATTGAATATTAATATTATGTTATGCTAGTATTAACGACATGGCTAAAATCATTACAGCTCAAAAAGCTTCAACAACGTTAAAAATCGGGCTTCTCTCAAACCAAAAAGGGAGAGTCCATCTTAAGTCCTATATGATTGAGCTCTTCAAGATTCTCAAGAGCAGGGGAGTTCATGAAGAGATCATTGTGCCAGACGAGGAGATGGTGAATATCTCCTCCATATCCGTCGCCTGCGATACCTATCTCCTGGCTCCAGGGGATGAGCTGGCCCTCTCGTTCGCGGGCATTCTCCACGACAAAGGGGCGAGAATATTAAATAGCTTTCCTGCCTCTTCCATTGCCCATGACAAAATTCGGTCGACCTTTAAACTCCAGGAAGCGGGTCTTCCTGTTCCCGCCAGTTTCATAACCGGCAATCTTCGCAATCTACCCAATGCTGAAGCCAAAGAAAGAATCATGATTAAACCGCATCGTGAATCTTACGACAAAAGAAGCCAGGTGGTCTATACGGGGCCGGATTCCGAATTCGTCTTTCCCGAGGCGCATTTTGCACAGGAATTTCTCACTTCGTTTCTTGAAAGTATCAAGGCCTATGTCATTGGAGAGGAACTTTTTGCGGTGAAACGGTTTTATACAGGAGAAGGGAATAAGGCCGTGGAAACCAGTTCGATCCGATATGATCCAACCAGTGAAGAAAAGAGAATTATTTTTACCTGCGGGAGAATCCTGAATCTCCATATCTACGGAGTCGATCTTCTGGAAACAGAGAAGGGGCTATTTGTGACGGATGTGACCGCTTTTCCCGATTTTACTGAAATTCCAATGGCAGTCGCTCCTCTTGCCGACTATATTTTCAATCATACTTTAGGCCTTTAGGAGAGGAGGGGACGATGCAAGCCCCTTATAAATAAGTATGAAAATCGGCTTTATTCTCAATAAAAACGATCTCGCGTCCTCAAATTCCGGAATCCGGGAAGTGTTCCTCCATCTCCAGAAAAGGGGAATCGATATCGTTTCCATTTTCCCGGAACAGGAATATATTTCACTTTCCCCTCTCTCGATGGACTGCGACGCTTATGTCTTAAAGTCCAAAACAGAACTGTCTCTTTCCCTGGCCGGCGTTTTGACCCATAAAGGGGCGCGCGTTCTGAATTCATTTTCTGCGGCCTCAATCGTACAGGATAAGATTCGAGTCAATAACCGTCTCCAGGAGATGGGAATTCAGGTGCCAAACGGTCATTTGACGGGGAGCTTTCCCCTTGTTTCCGAAGTCACGCGAAAAGCTTCGGCTTTGGTGAAATCTCATAGAAGGGGGGCCGATTCCGGGGTTGAATGGGTCCCCCGGGGGGAATCACCCGATATTATTCCCGCAGGAGGGATCTTTATCCAGGAAATTTCACTGGATGAAGGGAGAAGCTACAAAGTTTATGGAATAGGGGAAACGCTCTTTGGACTGCAAGGGAACCTCTTAAACGCTCGAAAAGGGCAATTTATAACCACAACCCTTCCGGAAGAGGTCAAGCGCGTTGCTCTGGCTTGCGGCAGAATATTTAATCTTCAGGTATACGGTGTCGATATTGTTACGACGCCAAGAGGACCCTGCGTGGTTGATCTCAACCCATTTCCTCATATCATAGGAGTTCCTGGCGGCGCCGAACGGCTTTCGGACCACATTTATGATTTTGCGCTCGATCTTTAACGATCTCCCTTCCTGTCTTTAACACTTCTCCTTTACTTAACTTGACAGATAAACAGGCTTTGCTATTCTTTAATTATAAATCGGGAAAAATGACCGCAATGAAAACGATTTATCTTCAAATGTTAAAGGAGATCCTGATGAGACAAACGTGGATGGGTGTGGTTCTGCTATTATTTTTGTTTCCTAATCTGGTTTCAGCCCAGGATCAGAAAAAGGGTGCGCTCTCTCCTCTGCTGAATCACGCCTCCAGCCATTCCACTTCCGGAAATACCGGAGAGATTTCTTTGGTGGGCTATACGCCCCTGATCGCAGCCACCTTTTCCGGCGATATCAAAACGGCGCAGGCTTTGGTTGAAAAAGGAGCCCAGGTCAACTCGGCAGATCAATCGGGTGATACCCCCCTGATGTTTGCATCCTTAAGCGGATACGCCAAGATTGTTCAATTCCTGTTAAATAAAGGAGCAAAAGTCAACGCCAGGGACCATTTTGGTGAAACCGCATTGATTGCCGCAGCCATGAATGGTCAGACGCTGATCGTTCAGATGTTGATAGAAAAGGGAGCTGATATGAATTTGCAAGATAATCATGGAATGACCGCCTTGATGATATCAGCCGGCAATGGGCAATATAGTACGGTCAGAGCACTGATTAAGAGCGGGGCCAGGTTGAACCTCAAAGATCAAAACGGAAAAACAGCTTTATCGTACGCAAAAAGCAAGGGGGACACCTCCTTGATTCAGATCCTTCAGGCCGCCGGCGCGACAGCCTGATCGCAAGTTTTCTCTTTTTGAGATTTTTATAAAGGATCTGGGAATGGCAGGTTTTAGCGGGTCAGTACTTTACCATCGTCGGGCGCACCCACGTGCCAATCTCGAACTTCAAGCCGATTTTAGAATTCTCCTTTCCGATACGCCAACAGAAGACCAGCGCCAAAAAGCAAAAACCGAAACGCTCGGAGGCGGGGGGTTGATGTTCGTTTCCCCCATTCAACTCTCGCTAGGGAATCGGCTGGAAATGAGGCTCTTCTATATGACGTTTGTCCTGGAATTTGTCGCGGAAGTGGTCTGGATTGAGCAGCTCGTCGGGAACGAGACGGAAGAATTCAAATGCGGGCTCCGGTACGTGGATATTGCTGACGGAGATCTCGCGTATATTCATTACATCCTCTACTCAAATCAAGAGAGCATCGAAGGTTAATAAAAAAACAGGTTGACAAAAACCTTCACCTGTTGCGTTCTCGCTTTTCGGTCTCCTTCAACGTACGTAACATGTACGCCTCAGTCGCCCTTCAAACTGCGGTCTGGCGACCCACAGACAAAAATTAAATTAGCGGAATTCCTCGGCAGGGGACATCTGAAAGTTTTTGTCAACCTGCTAAATACTCGTTAGCTTCTCGAATGTAAGTATTAAACGGATCCTCCATCGAAAAAGTCTTTTTCCCTTCAATCTGAATTTGAGTCCAGTTAATGAGATAACGGTTCTTTGACTCAATTCCTTTGCGATCACGTTTTTCCAGAATTGATTTTGCAATCTCGCCACGGGCGGAGGCGCGGGTATTTCGAGGTGGCGAATCCATAGCAAGCCGTATGGCCGGATCAGAGGTCTGACGGGTCACCTCTCTCTCTTCTCCCAGGGCAAAACTAAGACCCTTGTCGGGATTCAGGTTATGATATTCCAGATCGAGGCTGATGGCCCAGGGATCGTTCCAGCTCTTTTCTTCTGATTTTAAAAAAAGCTCAATCAGCCATTTTTTCGAAATCCAGTCTATTTTACCGACCAATTGATAAGGATCGTTCGCTAAAGCTTCGAGCGTTTTTCCCCACTCCGCAATGACCCAATCCGCGTCCGGGTCTTTTCCCGAAAGATGCTTTTTTGCAGCCCGTTGGAGTTTGGATTGCAGTTCAATGGCTGAAAGCTTATGTCCATTTTCAAGCGTGACGACCCACTGTTGGGTCGCATCCCGGGAGATCTGTTTCAGGTCGAGGACAGGCTCCTGAAGCATCAATCCTTCGGGGCAAAACCCCTCCTCGATTAATGAGAGCATCAGCGAAGTGGTTCCGAGCTTTAAGGCGGTGGCATATTCCAGCATGTTTGAGTCGCCCAGCAGGAGATGAATTCTCCGGTACCGGGAGGGATCCGCTAACGGTTCGTCACGGGTATTGATGATGGCCCGATTAAACTGGACCCATTGATAAAAATCATTAACGATATGATCCGCCCTTTGCGAGAGCTGAAAGTTTACCTCTGGAAATTTCGATTCTCCGAGGAGGATCCACCCGTCCGGGACAAAATGAGCGCCGACTCTGCCGGACCCGGTAAAAATCTGTCGTGTGACAAGAAATGGAATCATCTGGCCGAGACCTTCGTAAGTGAAGGGAAAATCGCGTGAGACAAGATAATTTTCGTGAGATCCGAAAGTTGAGCCGGTATGGTGGTCGATATTGTTTTTGATGATGGAAACATTTTCAGAAAATCCGGTTTCGGTTAGAGCCTCCTGTAAAATCAGATCGCCGGCCCGGTCGTAAGAAACAATGTCGGAAAGAGAGATACATTCCGGTGACGCATATTCAAGGTGCCCCATATCGAGATAGATTCTGCCGCCATTGAGAAGGAAACCGCCGTTTCCGGGGGGTTCGTCATGGGCCCGCTGGTGCAGGTCGACCAGGCCTAATTTTTTTTTCTTAAGGATGTAGTCTTTAATCCTGAATGAGATCTCTTCAGGGGATTCGGCCGGACTCTCCTGATTGACCAGACAGCCATATTCCGTTTCTAAACCGATAATCCTCTGTATCATCTAACGAAGCCATTCCCTGATACGGGGTTGAATTTCGTCTTGTAAAAGCGCCTTGAATTTGGAGGTGCCCGGGATTGTTTTATCGAGGAGGGCGATTTCGGGAGTGAAATGATCCAGCTTTTCTTTTAAAAGCCGGTCTATTTCGGAAGATACGGGAAGAACATCTTCCGCACCTTCAGGCGGAACGGGGTGAAGCGATACGGCCCATGTTCGAAGGGCAATCTGCAAGACCGGTTTCAGAGAGAGAGTACGGGTCTCCTCCTGGGAACGGAGATACGCGATCATTTTTTTCTCGATCTCCTCCGTGGGCGCGAGGATGCCGAATTTTCCGTTCTCTTCAAACAGCCCATCATAGTCGAGCTTCACGAAGAGAGGCTGACCGGACGGATGGGTCAGCTCGACAAAAAGGAGCTTGGAAATGAAAGGTGCATGAAGAATCTCTTCAAATGCTTGCTTCATCACGGGTGCAATGCCAAATTTAATCAATCGTTGCAGATTGACATCTGCCGGAGAACGGTTAAAACCTTCGACATGGGCGAGTTCGAGAACGGCGGTTCGAAGCTTCTCGAGATCTGTCGGGTGCCCGAGCCCGCCAAAGGCGATCTGGTCGTAAACTTCATATAATTTCGATGTGCCGCCGCCCACGGTTGCCATCAGAATTCCGTCTTGATAGGGGAGAGCGACGACCGGACTTCCCGAAGAAAGTTGTTCTTCGAGATACTCGCGCCGATTTCGGACCGCTTCGATCCAGCGGTAAGGCTCTTCAAGCATATTAGCTCCTTATAGGGTTACTCTTGATATTTCGGGAAAAGAGGTTTTCAAGAACGTCTAACGAGATCTCGCGCGTTCCAGTGGCGGTGACCAATTTGATGAGCGGATAGAGTCCTGCTTCGATATTGACGCCGCCGGTAGCCGAATCAAATTCGGAAGCGGTTTCGAGGAGCCGAATCGTTAAAACAATGGCAGACTCCTCTGAAACCCGGGAGAGGGGCTGGGGACCCCAGCGATTTTCATAATGTAAAATTCCCCGGACTGCGGGAGAACCCGATCCCGAAACGGCAAATTCGACCCCTTCAAATTCGGCACCGAGAATATCGTAGAAAAAAATCTTCCCTTCCTTTTTAGATAAATCGTAGGCGGCATAAATAGGGGCCACCGCGCCGATTCCCTGGATTGCCATCGGGATATTCTCCTTGAGGAGCCGGGAGAGGGCCCGGACTTTGCCATCGAGGCTTAGTTCCTGAAGCTGGCTTCGTCTGAAATATTTGAAGGTATGCTCCATAATCCGGGCAATTTCAAATGCGGTGGCCGGAACGCCGGCGATCGCCATCACAGAGTGGCGGTCGATATCGATCACTTTATCGGTTCGGTCGTACATGACGGTCGTTCCCGCCGTGGCTCGGCGATCACCGGCGACCAGCACGCCTCCCTGATATTTAAAGGCAAGAATGGTCGTTCCGTGGGTTACGGGAAACGGTGCCGTTGCGCCAGGAATCGAATTCATATTCAGTGTTGAACCGAACTGATAGCCGCTCTTCTTCAATAAAGTCCAAAAATCTCCGTTGTTCATAAAAATCCTTTTAAACAAATATTTCAATTAATTATGGATTTTGCACCGAAGGGATCAGGATATAATCCTCTCTCCGACGGCGCCGAAGTTTATCCTCATTTCTGCATTTATAAATTAATGGGGGATAAACAAACTTCGCCGAGTCTCCTTTCGGACAACATCCCGATCCCTTCCGTTTCAGTTTAAGAATTCATGTTAGTTTTTAGGCTGTTCAAAAAGTCTTTTTTCAATTTTCTTTCAATTGCTGAGGCCTAAGGATGTTATTCGAAAGGAGACTCGGCGAAATTCGGTGATGCCACAATCTAATGTTCAATAAAGATGAGCATGAATTTCGGCGCCGTTGGAGAGAGGATAATATCCTTAGGCCTCAGCAATATGAGAACTCTTTTTCTTATTGTCCTGTTCTTTGACGGTATCTTTCTGCCTGCTTCGGATCCACCTTTTTCATCCTCTTCAAGAGATTTTCCTTTGCAGTATCGGTGTCAGGCTTCTTGGGTCCCCCCTCTTCCCTCGGTTTTTCAAGCGGGTTGACCGGCTTTTCTCGTCTTTCAATGGTCGGATTCATTGCCTTGCTCCTTTTGAGAAGTATTGTGAAATATCCTTCATATCGTTTAATTGATTTTTCAATGACGTGATTTGATCCGGATCGAAAAGATGGCTCAGATCGAGCTCCTTTTTGAGAAGACCTTTGTTGAAAATAATCCTCTCCCATTGAATTCGATGGATTTTATCATGAAAACGGTCAACGCAGAGTCCCCGAATGGCGGCCCGGGTATCGGTAGGGGGCGTGTAGATCGCCTCTTTGATCTTCGGGTCGCTGCTGAGTCGGTTCATACTCCCGTTCATCTCCATAGCGATAAAAAGCCCCCTGTCAGGGCTCATGTTATGATATTCGAGATCAATTGCGATCAGACGGGCATCGTCCAACTTGCATCCCTCTGATTCGACAAAAGTTTCCATGAGCCATTTCTTGGCAACCCAGTCCAGGCGGTTCGTTAAGAGAAGGGGGTCTTTTTCAAGATCGTTGAGCACCTCTTCCCAGTTTTTTAAAATCCACTGTGTGTCCGGGTCGTTCTCTTTGCCGAAAGCCTGAATGGAGGCTTCCAGGTAAATCCGCTGATGATCGATTGGATTCAGGTTCTGTCCGTCGACAAGCCGGATCGGCTTCTTGCATGTGGGATCGAGAGAGACCTCCCGCAAGGTGGCGACGGGTTGATCAACCGCCCCTTTTTTTGGGAGAGCGCCAGCTTCAATCAGCCGGAGTATCAGCCAGGTGGTCCCTACTTTTAATGCGGTCGAAGTTTCTGACAGATTGGAGTCTCCTAAAATCTGGTGAAGTCTCCGGAATTGAGAAGGATCCGCATGAGGCTCATCCCGGGTATTTAAGATAGGTCTCCGGTCCATGGTATCGACCGATTGCTCGACTTCAAAAAAATCGGCACGCTGAGAAAGCTGGAAATGACCGCGCGTCAAATCCGATCCATTTTCTATTCCAATCTTGCCCGCTCCGGCAAAGATCTGCCGGGTGACCAAAAAGGGGATCAACCCGAGGCTGATCTCATGAAACGGGATTGACCTGGGGAGGAGGTAGTTGTCATGGCATCCGTAACTGTGGCCGTGAAAATCGGTATTGTTCTTATAAAGTTGAACGTGAGGCCCGCCTAAAACGGCGTTGCGGCGGTTTGCGCATTCCTGAAGGATTCTTTCTCCCGCCTTGTCGTGAATAATTAAATCCTTCAGCGACCGGCATTCCGGCGTCGAGTATTCCGGGTGAGTGTGGTCATTATAAAATCGGGCGCCGTTGGTCAGAGCCAGATCGCTTTTCATCTCGTGGAAGGAAAAGGGTCTTTTACGGTCGGCCTTTTCAAACGCCGATTCTTCATCGTCCTGGGCCAGAGTCTGGGCCCGAAATCCCCGGGCATCCTGGCGGGGATCTTCCACAGAGTAATCCCATTCCTGCCGGAACGGCTTGTTGAGATATGCCCGAACCAGCTCCATCGATTCCAATACCTGGTCGACTTCGGCAAG
>JACQBW010000036.1 GCA_016194305.1 Nitrospirota bacterium
CTGTCATAGAGTTGCGTAGCCGCTTCAAGGAACTGTTCGAGAAGAAGCATGGTGTCAAAATGGGGTTCATGTCTTTTTTTGTAAAAGCTTCCGTTTTGGCGTTACAACGATTTCCCGTTGTCAATGCGTCCATAGATGGAAGCGATATGATCTACCATGGTTATTACGACATCGGTGTGGCGATTGGAAGTGAGCGTGGCCTCGTGGTTCCGATCATTCGCGATGCCGATAAATTGTCGATTGCGGGAATTGAAAGGCAAATTGCCGATTTTTCAGCTCGAGCGAAAGTCGGAAAACTCTTGATGGATGAATTAAGCGGCGGTACGTTTACCATTTCCAATGGCGGAGTGTACGGTTCGATGCTTTCCACGCCCATACTCAATCCTCCCCAATCGGCCATACTTGGCATCCATGCGACGAAGGAGAGGCCCGTTGCAGAAAATGGTCAGGTTGTCATTCGTCCAATAAATTATTTGGCCTTGTCTTATGACCACCGCATCATTGACGGCCGCGATGCCGTACAGTTTTTATCTGCTATCAAGGAAGCGCTGGAGTTTCCGGGAAGTGCGATCCTCGATTTATAGAATGCATCGCGACATGAGGATATTTTTTTTTTCTGAACAGGGAGAGCAAAAATAATGGCGGAATTTGATGTCGTCGTGATAGGAGCCGGACCCGGCGGATATATTGCGGCAATCCGGGCTGCGCAACTCGGCCTGGCTGTGGCCTGCGTCGATGACTTTAAAAACGCCGATGGAAAAAGCGCTCTGGGCGGAACCTGTTTGAATGTGGGTTGCATTCCTTCCAAAGCTTTGCTGGAATCCTCCGCATTATACGAAGCTGCGCAATTGGACATGGAGGTCCACGGTATTGAAATTCAAGGAGTGAAGTGCGATCTTGCGAAAATGATAGGACGTAAGGACAAAATTGTATCTGACTTTACGATGGGCATTACCCATCTCTTCAAGAAAAATAAAGTGACTTCTGTCTCCGGGAGAGCCAGGTTGTCAGGACGGAGCCAGGAAGAATGGCAAATCGATATTGATAGCGGCAAACGTAAACTCACCGCGAAACACGTCATAATCGCTACCGGTTCCAGGCCGCGTGAGTTATCCATTGCGCCAGTGGACGGTAAGCGGATCGTGGATAACGTCGAAGCGCTTTCTTTTTCCGAGGTGCCTCGACGCCTTGGCATCATCGGCGCAGGGGTAATTGGTCTTGAGCTGGGAAGCGTGTGGCGCCGATTGGGTAGCGAGGTGACCTTGGTGGAAGCGGCGAAGGTTTTTATGCCCGCCGCGGACGAAGCAATTGCGAAAGAGGCCTTGCGGAGTTTTACCAAACAGGGTTTAAAAATCCACCTCGGCGCACAAATTGATAGCGTGTCATTCAATGACAAGGGTCTGATGATGACCTGGCGAGATCCGTTAAAAAAAGTTCAGACACTTGAACTTGACAAGCTCATAGTTGCAGTGGGGAGAATTCCAAACGCCAACCAGGTGGCCGATCAAAGTATTGGATTAAAGCTTGATCAAGGTGGAGGCATCGCGATTGATGAGTACTGCCAGACCAATCTGCCCAACGTTTATGCAGTGGGGGACGTCGTGCATGGTCCCATGCTGGCCCACAAGGCTTCGGAAGAGGGGGTAATGGTATCCGAAAGGATTGCAGGACAACAGTCTTCAATCAATCATAATCTTGTTCCCTGGGTGGTTTATACAGCACCGGAAATCGCGTGGGTGGGCAAGAACGAGCAGGAACTTAAGGCTTTGGGAACGCCCTATCGATCGGGACAATTTTCTTTTCAAGCCAATGGTCGCGCCCGGTGCCTAAATCAGGCCAGCGGATTGGTTAAGATTCTGGCGGATGCTCAAAGTGACCGCGTTTTGGGGATGCATATAATCGGGCCCATGGCATCTGAATTAATTCAACAAGGTGTGTTGGCCATGGCATTTTCTGCGAGCAGCGAAGACGTGGCTCGTATCGTCCATGCGCATCCTTCATTGTCAGAAGTCATCCATGAAGCGTCCTTGGCGGTCGACAAAAGAGCACTACATCACTAAAAATCCAAATCTCAATTCCACCACACGAATGGCTTAAATCAAACAATAATGTGTAAACATTGTCTGTTTTATACATTAACGTCTTAAGGTCCGTTTCCCTTCCTTTGATTCTGCCAGGCACCAGATCCTTGCAAATACATGATTTATCAAGGGAATAATTATTATTTGATTACTCAATTGTTTGGCATGTCCTTTGCTTTTTATTAAGATGACAGGTTTTTTTTAAATAAAAGGCAGGTAACTGAGATTTAGATTCTTGCTTTTAATCAGTTCCCGGGGTGAAGTCTCATGAAGGAGAAATAACTATGGACCGTGAAACAAAAACATCGAATCTGGCGACAGTTTCAAAGAAGTTGAATGATCTTTCCGATTTTTGTGCGACAGAAGGTCATAGTAAGGGTGCCCCTATCCAATGGGAGTCCATAGAGACTCAGTATGATTCTGGCCCAAAGATGGGAATTGATTAACAGACGCGAGATCGTCCGAAGACGATTTGGATTATAAGTCGAACTTAAGGCGTACCGAGTCCGGATCTGAATTCATCCCGATTGAGAAGTTTCAGGGTCATGAGAGTCATCTGACCCAGGTAAATCACGAGTCCGAGGTAAGAGAGCCCCATATTGAATCGAAACGAAGGCTCGACATCATAGTATTCTTTCTCTTCTTCTTTTTCTTTCCAGCTTTTCCATAATCGAATTGCCCCGAACAGGAGGATCATCAGGAGCATCGGATGATGCGTTTTCAGAAAAAAAAGAAGCACTGCAACAAGCCCCACACCCCAAATTTTTGTCGATACTGCGGCAACAATCCTGCCTCCGTCGAGCGGACTAAATGGTATTAAATTAAAAAGATTCATCAAAAACCCCACATAGGCCAGGGCCAAATAGAGGGAATTACCGGATTCTTTAAAAAGCATGTAGGCAAATGTCGAAGCCACTGCTCCTGCGAGGGGACCGCCAAAGGCGATGAACGATTCCACTTTCACATTTTTCGGGAACTCTTTCATGGCAATGAAGGCACCGACAAAAGGGATAAATACCGGAGCTCCGGTCTTAATTCCCTTCATCCGGATTGCCGCCGCGTGACCCATTTCGTGCAGGAAGATTAAAATGACCAGGCCTGCCGCGAACGCCCATCCATAAAATAATGCATAAATCCATGCCGTTGCCGCCATCGAAATCGCAGTGATTCCGAATTTGGCAAACTTCAAAAAGACCAAAAGACTTTTAAATTTAAAAAGAATCAATCCTATCAGGGAAAGAATTGACCAGAACACTCCTTTCTTCTTATTTGGAGGATCTTTCGTATACTCTTTTTCAGAGGTTGAGGAAAGTCTCTTTTCCTCCGGAGAATCGGGAGGGAAATCAGCAAATGAGTTGCCCGCAGGTCGATGATCCATATTTCAAGTGTATCATAGGGCGTGCTCCTAATGAATCATTTTCACTTCCGATAGTTTCTTGATGACAAAAGTGACAAACGGAGAAATTTGTTCGAGGGCGCCACCTTGATATTTGGTTGCTGTCATTGAAGACCAAATCGGTTTTTTTGTTAGAGTGTCGTAAAGGGTGAGTTGAACAAAAGCGATATTATAATCATATCCAATTTTTCGATCCCCTTCGTCCGGGAATTGAAAGAGTGCCTCATTGTCCGCGGTAAAATTCATCGGCACTCCGGAATCGCGTTGGGGAGTGTATGAATCGACGGTCTCCTTCCTGATGAACTTGACGATGAAGACCGCATCAGCTCCCAGTTCCTGCACCTTCGGTTCGACCGTTTCTCTTGTCGGGACGCCTTCGTCCGAGAGGACTTCGGTGCTTGAAACTGCTTGCACCCCGCGTGATTTGAATTGGAGAAGGAATTCCTTTTCAAGCAGACTCCGCCGCATCCGGTCTTTAATCACCCCGACGACGAATATTTTCTTGACTGGTCCCTGATAACTTACATCGCGCCACGGGTTGATGAGTTTTGTCGATGCGCAGGAGGTGAAGATGAACATTTGCACAAGGAGAAAATTTAGAAAGACCATTTTTTTAAACAAGGTTTACTCCCAGAAGGTTTGAGCTCTTTTGAGAGAATTCTAGGTAAGTTCTGTAGAAAATACAAGAAGAGGATTTCTTGAAGTAAATTACGGCAGGATAAAAGGCCGGGAAGGATCTGCTTTATTATTAAGATTTTTGAAAATTAACAAATTTTTATGAAAATGAAAACAAATTTGTAATAAGAAAGCACTATGCTCCGCAGGTCAGATGAAAGAAAGAGTTGAAAACCAGACGTTTATCTGGCGGGTCAAACGGCCAGTCCGTTTAATCTTAATGACAAATTCGTTAATATTAAATAAGGAGGAGTAGAATGCTTCGAAAAATCTTATCGATAGCGATATCGACCGTCATGATTCCTGGGACACTCTCGGCGGCAACCGGCCCTAGCAGTTCACAATCACCGTATCTAGTCCCCAACACGGCCGGAGTCGAGTTTACTTCAATTTTGACGACCGGCGACGGTATTAAGAAAAAACATAAAGGAGATGGATACTATCGTATGGCGGGTATACCCGATGGCCTGGGAGCTTACGACAACGGTGACGGTACCATCACCGTCTTGATGAACCATGAATTCAATATTAATGGGACGACCGGAGTTCCGACCGGTATCGTGCGCGACCACGGGGGTGCCGGCGCATTTGTCTCCAAGTGGAAAATACGAAAGAGCGACCTGACCGTGCTCAATGGGGAAGACCTGATTAAGAAAGTGATGCTCTGGGATCCGGTCAATTTAGGCTACGTAGAATCCCTGAATAATGTGTTTATCCGGTTCTGTTCGGCTGATCTTGCGTCACCCAGCGCGTTCTACAACAGGAAGAGCGGTAAAGGGTTCGATGAAGGTCGTATTTTTTTAAACGGAGAAGAGGAAAAGACCTCGCTTCGTCCTTCCCAACGGGCTTTTGCGCACATTGCCGAAGGTCGCCAGCAGGGAACCAGCTATGAACTCCCTCTCATGGGACATGCCAACTGGGAGAACCTCCTGGCCAGTCCTTACCCTCAGGACAAAACCCTCGTGGTCGGCCAGGATGACGGCGGATTCAACAAAGTGTTTTTTTACATTGGAGAGAAACAGGAAACAGGGAATCCGGTCGAATTGGCCGGTCTCGCTAACGGAATCACTTATGCTCTATCGATCGATGGTTTTGCCACTGAAGCCAGCGTGGGAGGCTCCATTCCAATCCCAATTGCGTATTCGGGTCGATTCTCGCTGACTGCCAATACCGCCGGAACCGTCTTACAGCGTCCCGAGGACGGTGCCTGGGATACGGTCAACCCCAACCGCTACTATTTTGTGACCACGGCAAGTATGAATAGCGATGCGACAGGCGACAGTCGTCTTTGGCGCCTGACATTCGACGATATTACCCGTCCCGAACTGGGAGGTACGGTTGAGGTGATGATCGATGGAAATGCCATTCCCTCGCCGCAGATCAAGATGATGGACAACATTACCCTGGATAAGGAAGGGAGCCTTTACATGTTGGAAGACGTCGGTAATAATATTCGACTCGGTCAGATTTGGTCCTATAACCCGTCCACCAATACCGTCACGAACCTTGGTCAGCATGATCCGAGCCGATTCTTGAGCGGAGGATCGAATTTCCTCACCCAGGACGAAGAGTCGTCGGGAATTATAGATGTTACCCGTTTATTCAGAGGGGTACGCGGTTATGATACAAAACACTACCGTTATTTTCTCCTGGATGTGCAGGCCCATTTTCTGATTAACGCCGCGAATCCACGTGGATTTACCAACCCAGAAGAGCTGGTCGAAGGAGGACAGTTGTTGATGATGACTGTGCCAAAGGCAACGGTTCTGGACGGCGATTCGCAAGAAGACGAGTATTATGATGAAGTGGAGAAATAGAATCCGGGTATCGCGGAGCCGGGCTAATTTTTTGTGATCAAAATAATGAGAGCCAGGAAGTGTGAGCTGGAATCTTGAAAGATGTAAACGGGTCTTTAAGTTTGAGGGGGACGATGACCGTCCCCCTTTTTTTTAAGTGATATCAACACGAGTTAGTTCAAAATAATTCATAGAGTTTAAATTAGTTACTTTGTATTAATAATACAGTCACATTAATACTCGACAAATAGAAAAAGTCCGTTATACTATAAATGCATGAGGTGTGCTCTTATAGACCTGGAAAACGCCAAAGATAAAAGGATCATGAATGTCCACTCATATTGAATCTTTCCCGCGCAGTTTTTTCCAACTCTTTTCAAAAACTTCGGGTCCAGAAGTGATCGTTTCTCCTTTCCTAATGGGAGGACTCCTCCTAGAGGGGGAAAAGATTGGACTTTACAATTCAACTTTTGGAATCACGATTTTTGTACTCTCCACCATTTTAATTCTTGGCATCCTCGTCTGGAAAAACGCCAGCGCGCTGGATCGCATGGCTCTTCAGCGGGAACGGATGGAAAAAGATCGGGACCGTTTCTTTAATCTTTCTCTTGATATGTTATGTATTACTGAGGGCGACGGTTACTTTAAACAATTAAATCCTTCATGGCAAAGAATTCTTGGCTGGACTACTGAAGAACTCCTGTCAAAACCTTACCTTGGTCTGATTCACCCCGACGACCGGGAGGCGACGATCAACGTGGCCAAAACCCTTTATTCCGGAAGTCCCATTATCACTTTTGAAAATCGCTACAGGACCAAAGAGGGGACCTATCGCTGGCTGCAGTGGAAAACGATTCCCGATATGGAAAAAAGACTCTTTTACTCTTCAGCCAGGGATGTGACGGAGCAGAAAAATTCCGATCATGCCATTTTAAAACTCAACGAAGAACTCCAACACAATGCCGCCCAGTTAGAAGGTGCAAACAAGGAACTTGAAGCTTTTTCTTATTCGGTTTCCCACGATCTTCGGGCCCCATTGAGGGCCTTGGACGGATTCAGCCAGGCGCTTCTGGAAAAGGAATCCGAAAAATTGGACGATCGCGGGAAGGACTATCTTCGCCGAATTCGTGCAGCCAGCCAGAGAATGGCTCAACTCATTGATGACATGCTCAACCTCTCCAGTGTAACCAGAATCGAAATGGTGCGGGAAGATGTTGATTTGAGCGGTTTAGCCAGGACAATTCTCAAGGACCTTCAAATTGATCAACCTGAACGCCAGGTAGAATGTCGGGTCGTCTCTGGAGCGATGGCGACGGGAGATGGTCGGCTCCTCCGGCAGGTCCTGGTAAATCTCCTGGGAAATGCCTGGAAGTTTACCGCCAAACATGCCAGGGCCGTTATCGAATTTGGAATGACCTTCGAAAATGGCAAGCCGGTCTATTTTGTCCGGGACGATGGGGCTGGATTTGATATGACGTACGCAAATAAGCTATTTGGGGCCTTCCAAAGAATGCATCGGGCCACCGAATTTGCCGGGACAGGCGTTGGGCTGGCGACGGTTCAAAGAATTGTTCATCGACATGGCGGCAGGGTCTGGGCGGAGGCAGAAACTGAAAAAGGCGCAGTTTTTAATTTCACTCTTTCATAAGGAGGCATTTCATGCAGGATCGAATTATTTTGCTGATTGAAGACAATCCCGATGACGAGGAACTGACCCGAATGGCCCTTGAGAAAAACAGCATTAAGAACAGAATCGTCATAGCCCATGACGGAGTCGAAGCGCTTGATTATCTCTTCGGAAACGGATCTCAGTCCGGACTGGATGCAATACACCTTCCGGATCTTATTCTGTTGGACCTCAAGTTGCCCAAATTAGACGGATTTGAAGTTTTGAGGAGAATTCGCATGGATGCCAAGACCCGCCTGCTTCCTGTTGTCATTCTGACTTCCTCAAAAGAGGAGCAGGATAAAGTAAGCGGTTACAAACTTGGGGCCAACAGTTACATCCGAAAGCCGGTCGACTTTACACAATTTACCGAGGCAGTACGGCAATTGGGGCTTTATTGGCTCGTTCTGAATGAAGCCCTGACGGGGAGGGATTTCTGATGGCAACGTCTATTCGCGTTTTGATTGTTGAAGACTCTGAAGAAGATACGGAGTTACTCGTCAATGAACTCCGGCGGGGAGGGTACGATCCCGTATTTGAACGTGTAGATAACGAGAGCGATATGACCATCGCGCTGGAAGGATCGGATTGGGACGTAATTATTTCAGACTTTAACATGCCCCAATTTACCGGGATCAGAGCTTTATTTCTTGTTCAAAAATATGGATTTGACATTCCATTTATCGTCATGTCCGGGTCTATCGGAGAGGAGATAGCCGTAGCTTGTATGAAGTCCGGGGCTCACGATTACATTATGAAAGATAATACGGCACGCCTTCTTCCTGCGATTTCAAGAGAATTGGACGAGGCAAAAATTCGAAAAAGGAGACGGGAAGCAGAATCCACAATCGCCCACCTGGCGCATTACGATGCGCTGACAAAACTTCCTAATCGCACATTGTTTCAGGACAGATTGAAGCAGGCAATTTTAGTCGCTAACCGGGAAAGCAGGATGCTGGCAGTCCTGCTTATGGATCTGGACCGATTCAAAGAGATCAACGATACACTTGGGCACCAGTGTGGAGATCTTGTCCTGCAACAGGTAGGAATGCGTCTTTGCAATGTCCTGCGCAGATCGGATACCGTTGCCCGTTTAGGAGGGGATGAATTTGCAGTGATCTTGATGATCTCGAAACCGGAAGATGCCGAACTCATGGCGGTACAGATTACTGAGGTGTTGGAACAATCTTTTCTGATTCAGGATATTCACATTGCCGTGGAAGTCAGTATCGGCATCGCACTCTATCCCGATCAGGGGACAGACGCGCAATCTCTCATCCAGCACGCCGATGTGGCCATGTATGCCGCGAA
>JACQBW010000037.1 GCA_016194305.1 Nitrospirota bacterium
CGGGAAAATATCGCTTTGGCTTCCGGATAGGTTTCCGCAATTTTCTTACCCATTCCGACATATTGGGAGCCTTGTCCAGGGAAGACATATGCGATCAACATGATCTCCTGAGACCGGCCGACTTAAATGACCCTCTGCCGTATACTGGATTCACGGGATCCACTGCGTCGTGGCACCCCATGCCCCGGTCGACTTGATTCTGCGGTTTTGCGACCTTCTTCAGGTTTCTCCACTGCGGAAAACCCCAGGAGGCAGGGGGCACGATTTGACCGGATTCTCGTTTTAAATTTAATGAAATCGAGTAGATATTGATCATTTTCATTTCCAAAGTCAAGCCTAATCCGGCTACCATTTTATGACCGATGCACCCCAGGTCAATCCGGCTCCGAAAGCGATTAATAGCAGAAAATCCCCTTCTTGGATCCGATTGGACCGAACCGCTTCATCCAGGGCAATCGGTATCGATGCCGCCGAAGTATTGCCGATCCGGTCTATATTAACCACAACTCTTTCCTCCGGAAGTTTCAACCTGTCTGCAAGGGCTCTGATGATCCGGATATTGGCCTGATGAGGAATCATCAGGGCAATATTTTCAATTGAGAGATGGAGATCGTTTAGCGCTTCCCAGGCGACCTCTTCAAGATTTCGCACAGCAATCTTAAACGTTTCACTCCCCTTCATTTTTAAAAAGTTTTGGCGCTCTGCCAGAACTGTTTCGGTAAAAGGGAGTCTCGATCCTCCCCCTGGAACATAAAGAAGATCCCAATACTGACCGTCGGAATGAAGATGGGTGGAAAGGATTCCTCTCTTCGAATCTATTGCTTTCAGGACGACCGCCCCGGCTCCATCGCCAAAAATGATGCAGGTGCTCCTGTCTTTCCAGTCGAGCACTCTGGATATCACTTCCGACCCAATCACCAACGCATAACGATACCGACCTGACTTCAGGTATTGATCCGCAACGGAAAGGGCGTAAATGAAACCTGAACAGGCGGCCGAAAGATCAAAGGCAAACGCCTTGCGTGCGCCAATCACGGACTGTACCATACAGGCCGTGGAAGGAAAGGCCATGTCGGGCGACAAGGTCGCAACCAAAATCAGGTCAATCTCTTCGGGTCCAATGCCGGCCGCCTGCAATGCCTTCTTTGCCGCCTCCACCGCCAGATCAGAAGCGGCCTCTTTATCGTCCGCAATTCGTCTCTCTCTAATCCCGGTTCGTTCCCTAATCCACTCATCGGAAGTATCGATGATCCGTTCAAGATCAGCGTTCGTCATCACCTTTTGAGGAAGGTACGATCCCGTACCCACAATCTGGGAATATTTTTGATTCATTTTGGTCCGGATTCAAGCGTTAGGGTAGATTCAATTTCCCGCTGGATATAGGCGTTGACCTCCTGTTTAACAAGATGGTAGGCACGGCCCAGGGCATTTTTAATCGCTTTGGGCGTTGACCGACCATGGCAAATCATACAGATCCCGTTGACCCCGAGCAGGGGTGCTCCTCCGTATTCGGAATAATCGACCCGTTTTTTAAATCGGGAAAAACTTGACTTCAACAGCGGATATCCGAGCTTTCCTAGTATAGAAGATCTGTTGATTTCTGCCCGGAGGAGTTTAAACATGGCTTCCGAAAGTCCTTCGCTGGTCTTCAGAACGACATTCCCCACAAAACCGTCACAAACCACGACGTCAGTGTCACCTTTAAAGATATCTTTTCCTTCAATATTTCCACGGAAATCGGAAAGATGGGTTTTTAAAAGTTTAAAAGTCTCCTTCGTCAAATCGTTTCCCTTGGTATCTTCCTCCCCATTGCTCAAGAGCCCGATCTTTGGTTTTTGAATAGCGAAGACCCGTTTTGAGTAAACATGTCCCATCACGGCAAACTGGAAAAGATGCTTCGGCTTACAATCCACATTGGCCCCGACATCGATAATGATCATGGGCTCTTTTAAGGTCGGAAAAATTGCCGCAATGGCGGGACGATCTATCCCTTTTAAAGGCTTGAGAATGAAAATCGCGGCAGCCATGGATGCACCGGTGTTTCCAGCGCTGACAACCGCGGATGCTTTTCCCTGTTCTACCAGTTCTGTCGCCTTCCAGATGGAAGAGTTTCTTTTTTTTCGGATCACCATAGAAGGAGCGTCTTCCATGGTCACAATCTGCTCGGCATGAAGAATCGAAATGGGAAGATTTTCAACTGAATGCTTTTTTAATTCTGCCGAAATTCTCGTCTCGTCCCCTACCAGGACGAGTTCAATTCCCCATTCCCTGCATGCGGAAACTCCTCCTTCAATTTCGGCCGAGGGTGAAAAATCGCCACCCATCGCATCCAGCGCAATTTTTATCCCACCCATTGAATCTTTAGACTTCCTTGATGGCAATCATTTCCTTGCCCTTATAGGTGCCGCAATTAAGACAAATATTATGGGGAAGCTTGGGCTCAAGACATTGGGGGCAGACGCTCAAATTAGGCCGGCTTAGTTTCTTGTTTGCTCTCCGTTTATCTCTTCTCGCTTTAGATATCTTATGTTTTGGATTCGGCATGTTATTCTCCTTTATCGCCTTTCATTTTCTGATTGAATAGATTTTTCATCATATTAAACTTTTCCTCAACCTCTTTGGGACAGTCGCAGATCGTCAGATTTAGATTTTTCTTGCACACCGGACAGAGTCCCTTGCACTCAGGCGTACAGAGAGGTCTCATGGGAAGCGCCAGAAGAACCTGTTCTCTGATCATTTCATCCAGAGAGAGAGAGGAACCCTCATACCAATTCTCATTAAAAGGGTCTATCCCTTCTTCGTCACCGCTTTCAGGTTCCGAAAGTTCAGATTTTCCCGTTTTGGGATGTCTGTTTCCTTTTTTCTCATCCCGGGTCTTATGAAAAACGGGTCGCTGGGGAGATTTCGGGACAAAAAGTTGATCAAATTCAAAGGAGAGGGGGAGAAAAAAAAAGCTTGAACATCGGCCGCACTCAAGATGCGGTTCCGCCTCAATGATTCCTTTTACGATGATCGTTTTCCCAGTCTTGTAGAGAAAACCCCGTATTCGAACCTCTCCTTTTAGTTCAAGCTCGGGAGAAAGTTGAAGCGCGAGAGGATCCTCCTGATAATCGATCTCCTTTCCTTCATCAGGTATTGATAAAACATCTATTTTCATGAACTTATACCTGCTTCAGGAATACAAACGGTGGATTATATCGATCAGGAATGGAGAAAGTCAAGCGATAAGTAGTGCAAGATTCAAGCCTAATGGTGATGCCCGTGACCCTGAGCGTGAGGAGCATGGTGACCGGCCGGTGCGACCAGGACAAAGAGTGTCAGAGGACCTGTTCCGTTATTTTTAACCCCGTGGTCCACGCCTCCTTCTGCCAGGATGACCATATCTTTTGACAATATCTTTTCTTCACTCCCGACTTTGAAAGTCCCTGTCCCTTCAATCACAAGATATATCTTGTCCTGATCGTCATGACTATGAACTTTCTGCTCCTGGCCCGGTTCAAAACAGTAAAGGTCGCAGTTCAGGCGGGAAGTTTCAAACACCTTGTTTTTTTTCATTTTTTCAGCTGAGAATGAGGCCGCTTCTTTGAGATTTTTAAATGGCATTTTGGGTCATCCTGTTCAACAAGAGGGTGGTTCCGTTAAGTTTTTAATTTTTTATTTAACCGCTGCTCGACACTCTTTATTTTTCCTTCGAGCCTCCCTGTTTTTCCCTTTCGGAAGTCGACTTTAATGATTGTTGAAATCCGGTTACATTCCTTGGACATCTCCTGATAACACTTTTTAACTACGCCAAATACTTCATCCCATTCTCCTTCGAGCACCGTTCCCATCGGATTTAAGCGGTAATCCACGCCACTCTCATCGATTATTTTAAGTGAACGAGAAACATATTCTCCAACGCTTTCCCCTTTATCAAGTGGAGACATACTAAACTCCAAAAGAACCATTTTCCTTTGCCCCGTATGAAATCAGTTAAAATCCCCCGGTATCATACCACTAAAAAAAAGGGGGTGCAATTGGTAATAAGAAAGGTTTTTAGATTGACATGGGATCTCTTTTTGATAATAATAAAAACGTATTTTTCGGAAAATCATCTTATTTTACAGGGAGATTTGAATGGAATTGAAAACAAGACGAAGCGGATACCTTATGATTTTATTGTTCACAGGGATCTTGTCGGTGCTGTCGGCCTGCAATAAAAATGATACGCCGGTCGGTTCTACTCCGCCTCCGGCAAGCCCAGCGGCGCAAAACAGTTACGGACAGTCTCCTGCGGCGGCAGTGGCCGAAACACCCTCCGGCCAGAATGCCACGACTGGAGGTACCTTTTCAGGGACGATTGCACTCGACTCGAAATTATCAGGAAAAGTGGATCCGAATGCCGTGCTTTTCATCAGCGCAAAGCCGTCTGAAGGCCCTCAGGTCGGGGTCCCTCCCGTCGCCTCCCAGAGAATCGCAAGCCCGAAATTTCCGTTAGAATATACCCTTTCTCAGGCCGATGTGATTATGCCGGGAGCCACTTTATCGGGACAATTCAATATTGTCGCAAAATTAATGAAAAATGGGGCCGCAGGTCCCATGGGCCCAGGAGATATTGAAGGGAAATACTCCAAGAATCCTGTCGCTTCAGGTGGAAAGGGTATCAATATCACGCTCGACACCCTCCACTAAACCTGGCCTGTCGATAAGGGGTCATTTGCGGCGTTCTCGTCACTCATTCTTCTTCAACGTATTGACCTAATACGCCACAGTCGCCTTTGTGACAGTGGCGTGGCAACTTACCCCTTCTCTTCTGTCAAATTAGCGGCAATTTAAAACCCCTCAATCTCAAGTTGAATCATTCTCTTTTATGAAAAAGATTGCTATTATCGGGCGGCCGAACGTCGGCAAATCGACTCTTTTTAATCGATTGGTCGGACGAAGAAGCGCTGTGGTCGAAAACCAGCCCGGCGTAACCCGGGACCGTCTCTATGGCGCATTCACCCATGACAACAAATCCTATACTCTGATTGATACCGGCGGACTCTATGCCGATCCCTCTCTCCCTTTAACGGAAGATACCAAGGACCAGACTTTAAAAGCCGTTAAAGAGACTGATCTGGTCTTCTTTCTCATGGACGGCCGGACCGGGCCGCTCCCTCATGACCGGGAAATTCTAAACCTCATACGACCCTTTCAGAAACCCACTCTCTACGTGGTGAACAAGATAGAAGGGATTGCACTTCTCCAGAGCTTTTATGAATTCTATCAGATAGGCGTCAAAGAGATCTTCCCCATCTCTGCGGAAGCGGGTACCGGCATTGATGATTTAATGGTAGCGGTTGAAAAGCTTTTTCCGGAAGAATCCGTCTCGGAGTCCTTGCCAGAAATCGACCTATTTGCGAAAGTCGCTGTGGTCGGCCGGCCCAACGTGGGAAAGTCGACGTTCATCAATTTTTTGCTTGGCGAAAATCGATTGATTACCAGTGCGACTCCAGGCACCACTCGGGATGCCATCGATACGCTGGTCCGAGTGAAGGAACGGAACTACCTCTTTATTGATACTGCAGGAATCCGAAGAAGAGGCAAGATCGAAAAAGGGGTTGAAAGAGCGAGTGTCATCCGGTCGGACGAGTCGATTCATAAATCGGATATCGTGTTTATTTTAATCGACGGCGGGGAAGGAATAACCGACCAGGATATTAAATTGGTCGGGAGGGTCATTGAAGAAGGGAAAGGTTTCGCAATCATTGTCAATAAATGGGATCTGAAAAAGGAGATCGTCAAAGCACGGGAAAAGTTTGAAAAAGATCTGGTCAATTATTTTTCCTTTATCAAAGAGTTCCCCTTCCTCTTTCTTTCTGCCAAGGATGGATTCGATCCAGAGAAAATTTACAAAACCATTAATGAAATAATGGCATCCTACGAGAAACGAATTTCCACTTCCGAAATCAATCAGTTTCTGGAGAAAATTCTGGCAAAATTTCCTCCTCCGCTCTATCGCAAAAAACCGGTTAAAATTAATTATGCCACCCAGGGAGGAACCAAACCGCCCACTTTTATTTTTTTTACCAATTTTAAGGATGGTGTAACAAGGAGTTATCAGAAATTTCTTGAAAATTCCCTTCGTGAAAGTTTCGGATTCAAGGGAACCCCGGTCAGACTTTTGATTAAACAGAAAAAAAATATCTATAAAAAAGATTAATTCCTGGATTGCCTCCCTTTTCGCCTTTCGTAAATCAAGGGATTGGAAGGAAGATCGACCGAAAATAGGGTCCCCACATTCGGAGTGCTTTTCACATCTACTTCACCGCGATGGTCCTGAACAATCTGGTGGACGATTGCCAATCCTAGTCCTGTCCCTTCCCTCTCCTTGCTCTCATGTTTGGTTGTAAAAAAAGGATCAAAGATGTTTTCCAGATTTTCAGGCGGAATGCCTATTCCGTTATCTTCCACGATGATCCGGATCCAGTAAGTCTCCTTTCGATTAAATTGACTCGTCTTCACTTTGATGATTCCGTTTGATGGAGGGAGCGCATCCAATGCATTGATGAAAAGATTCAAAAGCACCTGCTTGATCTGCTGACGGTCGATCACTATTCGCGGGAGATCTTTCTGATACTCGGTTAAAAACCGGCCTCCCCGTTTATTGGCCTCCACGATCATAAAAGGGAGGGTCGTCTGAATCACTTCATTGAGGTCTTCTTCCGTAAAGATCGGTTCCATGTACCGGCTATAATCCAGCACTTCCCGAATGATCCGTTCAATTCGTCCGATATCCTCGCGGGCGACCTTTGAAAAGCTGTTAAAAAAATCGGCGTCTTCCCGTCTTTCGCCCGCAAGTTCTACAAACGTCTTGATCGAGGTCAGAGGATTGCGGATTTCGTGTGCCATTCCTCCCGCAATCGTCTCCAGAGATTTGAGTCGGTCTGTCCGGCGGACCAGGACTTTTGACTTCTTTAACGCCTGGGCCATTCGGTTGCTTTCAATGGTAATAGCCGCCTGTTCTCCTATCAGGAGGAGAAACTGTTCAACTTCCGGTTTAAGCCCGGTCCATTCGGAATTCATGCCTAAAAAGACGAATCCTGTCAGCTTTCCCCGGGTCAATAATGGGAGACCTGCGTCGAGTCTTTTTTCTCTCAACAAAGTCACCCACTCCTGATCTGACTTTCTCTTGTTTGAAGAAAATTGAAGAATCTTTCCTCCCCGAAACGCCTCCGGGATCTTGAATTGGAGCGGTTTATCGATATTTTTAAAGTCAGCCTCGGCAAGAGAATCGCCGAGTTGAAAATCAAACCGTTCTTTTTCTTCGTTCAGAAAAAAAAAGGCCACCTTTTGATATGAGATGAAGCGGGAGAAAATCTTGAGAAGACTTTCCGCAATTTGACGGTCTGTAAGTTCGGGTGTAAGGGTGCGGGCAATATCGACAAAGAGTTGACTGACACCAAGCGGATCAGGAAGCATAATCGTATCTATTCTCACCATGCTTCAACATTCTATAGAAAGGGTGTTTAAAAATCAAATGACGGAATTTTCGTCTTGACAATCCGTTCACAGCAAGGCTATTTTACAACAAAGTAAATTGACTTGTGAGGCACCATGAGAGAAGGTTCGAAAAAAATCACCAAGCAGGAATATGGCTTTAGTTCCAAAGATGTCATTTTAAAACGTCTTGCAAAATCAACCTCTGAGGCTCAGGCATTGGGCATGAAACCGCTTTTGAGAAAACTCGGTTTTTCAGATCTTCCACTGGAAGAGATTCAGGATCGATTGTCCAAATCAAGACGCGCGTTTTCCCAGGAGGTTTTGATCGACAGGGAGCAAATTTAATGGCCTATTTCTATTTTGACACGACTGCAGTTGCTAAACGATATTGTCTGGAGTTGGGAACACATCGAATCAATGAAATTTTACAGGAGAAACGGAACCAGGTCATCCTGGCCGAATGCACCATGACAGAACTCTTCTCCACCCTGAATAAAAAAGTCCGAAAGAACGATCTGACCCGCGATGACTATTATACGGTCGTCTATAAATTTGAGTCCGAAATCGAGCAGGGCTTTTTCAAAATTATCAATATATCGCCCCTGGTAATTAGAAACAGTAAAATCCTGCTCCTGCAGCACCCTTACCTTCGTTTTTCGACTGCTCTTCAGATCTCCTACGCCATAGAAGTTTTTGCCTTGAAACCTACGATCGTTTCGTCTGACCTCCATTTACTGGAAACCTGCAAATTGACCGGTTTCAAGATTTTGAATCCGGAAAAATAATCCTGCCGTCCCAAACTATGTCTCTTTCCTCTCAAATCAAAGAAAAGGCTGAGGAAATCGGCTTTTTTAAAATTGGCGCCGCACGCGCTGAATCGCTTTCTCGACTGAATTTCCTTGAAAGTTGGCTTCAGGAAGGGAAGCATGGAGAAATGTCCTGGATGGAAAGGACAAAAGAAAAGCGGCTCAACCCGGATCTGGTTCTGGAAGGCGTTCGGACAGTGCTTGTCGTCGGAATGAATTATTATGTTCCTGATCCTCCCGGAATGACCGGCCAGGCCAAGATCTCCCGATACGCATGGGGTGTCGACTATCATATGATTATGGAAGAAAAGCTCGAAGTACTGACCGGATTTATTTTAAAACTTCTCCCGGGAGCCCGTGCAAGATATTATGTCGATACCGGTCCGGTGATGGAAAAAGCGTGGGCTGAGAAAGCCGGCCTGGGCTGGATAGGTAAAAACACCAACCTGATTGCGCCAGGCCATGGCTCCTTTCTTTTTCTCGGAGTCATATTAATCGACCGGAAATGGGATTACTATGATTCTCCCGGAGTCGATTTGTGCGGTCAGTGTACTTTATGCATCCAGGTCTGTCCGACGGAAGCCCTGTCTCCCTATTCACTGGATGCCACAAAATGTATCTCTTATCTGAACATTGAAAAGAAAGGAACCTTTACGAAAGATCAGGAGCCCCAATTGGGCGAATGGGTATATGGCTGTGATGACTGTCAAGACATCTGCCCCTGGAATAATTCGCCTCAAATTAGCGATGAACCGGGATTCCGGGAGATGAATCCTTTTCTTAAAAACTTGTCTTCCCAAACTCTTTCAGAAACGGATTTCAATCAAATGTTCAAATTGAGTCCTCTTAAACGATTGAAATTTTCCGGATTAATGAGAAATCTTAAATCCGTTGAAGGTAACAGAATGCCCGAAAAAAGTTCCGGGAAGGTATCGGTCAAACCATGAACCAGCTGAGTCCGAGCTTCAGTCTCACTTTTCGGCTTCAGATCCATAATAAACCGGGAATGCTGGGGAAGATCACCTCCGCCATCGGAGAACTTAAAGGAGATATCGGGGCAATTGATCTCGTATCGGCCCATCCCGGCCATTTAATCCGGGACATCACCGTAAACGTTCAAAATTCGGAACATGGAGATCAGATTATTGCCCAATTGAAAACGATCGAGGGCGTCACGGTCCTGAATGTTTCCGATCAGACCTTCTTACTCCATTTGGGAGGAAAAATTGAAGTCGTCTGCAAGAGTCCCCTGAAAACAAGGGATGACCTTTCCCGGGCCTATACTCCGGGTGTCGGACGGATTTGCGAAGCGATTGCCAGGAATCCAGACGATGTCTATCGACTCACCATGAAGAAAAATTCCGTGGCCATTGTGACCGATGGAAGTGCCGTACTGGGTCTAGGCAATATCGGACCGCGGGCCGCCCTCCCCGTCATGGAAGGGAAGGCAATGCTATTTAAAGAATTTGGTGCTATAAACGCCTTCCCCATCTGTCTGGAGTCTCAAGACACTGAAGAAATTATTCGAACTATTCAACTGATCTCAACTCCCTTTGGCGGAATCAATCTGGAGGATATTTCAGCACCACGCTGTTTTGAAATCGAAGAGCGTCTCCGGGACTTACTTGATATACCGGTGTTTCATGACGACCAGCATGGAACCGCGGTGGTGGTCCTTGCCGCACTGATTAATGATTTGAAAATCGTTCAAAAACCCCTTCATGAGATCAAGGTGGTGGTCAGCGGAATTGGCGCGGCGGGAACAGCCTGCATCAAAATGATGCTTTCTTCCGGTGTGAAAAAAATTATTGCCTGTGACCGGGAAGGAATGCTTTATACCGGCCGAAAAAAAAATATGGACCGGCAAAAAGTCTGGGTTGCAGAACACAGCAACCCGGAACGTGAGGCCGGAGATCTGTCAAAGGCGCTTAAAGGAGCCGATGTTTTTCTCGGACTTTCCGGCCCCGACGTGATGCGTGCGGAGTGGCTGAAAACGATGGCCTCCGACGCAATTGTTTTTGCTCTGGCCAATCCGGTCCCGGAAGTGATGCCTGAAGAAGCGGCACCTTATGTTCGGATCATGGCCACCGGCCGCTCAGATTACAGCAATCAGATAAACAATGTTCTTTGTTTTCCGGGAATATTCAGGGGTGCGCTCGATTGCAGGGCGAAAAGAATTAATGAGGAAATGAAACTGGCCGCAGCCCGGGCGATTGCTTCTCTCGTCCTGGAAGACCAGCTCACTGAGGATTATATTATTCCGAGTATTTTTAACCGTTCGGTCGGTGAAACGGTCGCCAGGGAAGTTTTGAAAGCGGCTGTGGCCTCAGAGGTCTCTCAACGGAAATAGCCCTGACTTACCGTTCTGCCCCCTGAACCAGTCGTTTTTTTCCCAAAAGCGGGGTATTGGGAAAAAGTTCTTTGTGCCGAATCAGAAAGATCACGATCAGGATATTGAGGATCAGCGCACCGGAACGAATCAGCGTGATCTTTTCCAATACTTCATAAATTTCAAAAGGAATAAAAAGCGCCGTTGCAAATACCGTCAGATATTCTGCCCACCTCTTTCGCAGGTAAAGTCCATAGGCTTCCACCAGATCAAGTACGCCATAGAGAAAGAGCGCAACAGAAATAATAAAAAGAAGATGGCCATTGATCATTCGGGCCTTCTTCAACGTAATCGCGATAACAGATCGATCCACGTCAAGATTGAACTGGCTGATCAGCTGATCAACGACTTGATGCAGATCTCTGTTCAGAAGAGACATTCCTTTAACTGAAATGAGAATGAGCAGGATCCCTTTTACCATCCGTTCCCAAATAATAAATTTCAGAAAATATTCGGATTTGTTAGACATTCAACGGCCATTCTCTCCCAGGGCTTGAGTCAAAATCTCTAAGATGCCCTCTTTTGCAATTTTTCTTGGATTTTCAAGGTAAGGACGGCCCTTTCCGTATAAGTGAATCGTATCGTCCGCCATTTTTTCAAATAAGGCATCGTCAATGCCAAAATCCTTTAATGAAGAATACATTCCGATCCCTTTCATCCATTTAATTAACTCCTGGTGAAAAATATGAGCGGCTTCAAGGTGGGATCGTCCTGTTCCAACCACATAGGGACCGAATACTCTCTTTGCAAGCTGAGCATATCGCACGGGACGGCTTTCCAATGTAAAAGCCACCAGTCTCGGGAGAAGAATCGCGAGACCCCGCCCATGAGGAATATCATAATGTCCGCTTAAGGCATGTTCAATCCAGTGCAAAGGGAACGAGCCTTCACGGCCCGAATCAATATATCCCGAAAGCGCCAAAGTGCTGGTCCAGGAGAGGGCTGTTCTCGCTTCCGGATCGTTACCATTTTCGATGGCTTTTCCCAAATTATCAACCACAACGGACACGAGGCTCTCCGTCAATCGATCCTGGACGGGGGAGTTGTCGTTTCCGGTGAAATAACTTTCCAGAAGATGACAAAGCATATCTATTCCCCCTTCGCCGGTAGAAGAGGGAGAAACCGTTTGGGTGAGAGCCGGATCGACGATCGCAACTTTCGGGTGAAGAAGGTCTGACGCAAAAACGGCCTTCTGACGAAGATCCCAATGCGTCACGACGCCGTAGGAGTTGACTTCCGAACCGCTTCCGGCAAAGGTGGGAATCGTCATGACTGGCAAGGCGTTTGTAATTGTCCTATGGGGGCCCGGACCGCTCTTGATATAGTCCCAGATCGATCCGTCCTGTGTCGCCAATGCCGCGATTCCCTTTGCGGCATCCATCGGGGAGCCCCCTCCCAGGCCAATGACAAAGTCACATTGATTTTTTCGGACAACCACTGCCGCGCTATCAATCGATCCGGTTCTCGGGTTACTTTCTATCTGGTCGTATACCACCGACTCGACTCCGGCCGATTTGAGAGATTTAACCACACGATCAAGAATGCCAAATCGGCGGACGGCGGTTTTCCCGGTCACAATAAAGGCTTTTCGTCCCCATTCCTTCACTTCCTGTCCTGTGCGATCCACGGCTCCCGCTCCGAAGACAATCCGGGTCGGGTTATGGAGGACAAAATTATCCATCGGTAATCTTTCTGGAGGTAAGCAGAACAACAACCGGAATCAAAAGGAGGACCAGACTGTTGGAAATCACGGACAAACGATGTTCGGCGTGAAAATTTTCCTTTAATATCGCCTTCCGTCCGGGATCAGACTCGTGCCGAATGGCAACTCTAAGATCACCGGCCTTCTTCCCGACGATTTGTCCCCCGTAAAAAGTGGAAACCAGCATGATCGTCATGAGAATGAGTCGAAACCAAGGAGTCTTTTTGGAGGAGAAATAAAGGGAGATCAAAGCAAGAAATCCGGCGCTGTAGCCCATTAAGTAATAAACCGGGAAAATGGCTCCCATGACATCGCCCGCCTGTTCAGTGGAAAAAGCCCTGAACATGACCGGAGCAACAAAGGTCGTAAAGAAAATAACGCCTCCAAACCAAACCATGAGCGAAAAAAGGTGGATAAATTTAAAAATTCCTTTCATGCTTCCTCACCGACCACTGTCCATTCCTCCAGCAATCCGGAAGAGGAGGTGTCTAAAAAGGATGACGGTTTGGAAAGGACCGAACCGGACCGATGATCATAGATATTAATGGGGTAGGAGAGATAGAGCTGCTCCCTGGCCCGGGTTATCGAGACGTAAAAGAGGCGCCTTTCCTCTTCCAGCTCCTCTTGGTTTTCAAAAGAATAAAGCGATGGAAACTTTCCGTCTAGAAGCCAAATCACAAATACGACTCTCCATTCCAGTCCTTTGGCAGAGTGAATCGTGGAAAGAACCATTTTTTCAACTTCTTTTTCTCCGTCCACGTCTGCCACGCTCCCTTCCGGAGGGTGGAGCATGAGTTCTGACAAAAAGTGTTCCAGTGAAAGATATCTTTCCGCAAGAGCCTTCAAATGATCAAGATCTTTGAGTCTTTTTGGATAGTCATCGAATTTTTCTTTCATAATGGGAAAGTAATAATCGACGATTTTTTCAACCTGAGTGGCTGGCGAGTGGTCCAGGATCGATTCCAAAAGATCCAATAAGGGCTGAATCTGTTTCTCTTTCTGCATCCTCAATTGACGGATCCCCTCCGGCAGATTTCCGGCGTTTAAAAGGATCTGTATCAGTCTTTGAGAAGTTTTGATTCCAATTCCATCCAGGGCTGGAAGAATTCTGATCCATCCGAGCGAATCTTTGGGATTTTGCACAACCCGGAGATACGCTAACGCATCTTTAATATGCGCCGTCTCCATAAATTTCATTCCGCCTCTCTTAATAAACGGTATATGGTATCGGGCCATTTCAATTTCAAGATCAAAAGAGTGGGAACCGGAACGGAAAAGGACCGCCATTTCCTCCAGCGGAATGTCCAATTCCCGAAGTTCCAGGATCTTCTGACAAATGAATTTAGATTGCATATTTTCATCCGGCGCCTGAATCAAGACCGGAGTCATCCCTTCCGTTTTTCTGGAAAAGAGCTGTTTTCCATGTTTCATTCTTGCTTTTTCATTCGTATGATTTGCTAGATCGAGAATTTTCTGGTGGCTCCGGTAATTTTCTTCAAGCGTCAAAGTTCGACATTCCGGAAAGTCTCTTTGAAAATCAAACATATTCTGAAAAGAAGCTCCGCGGAAAGAATAAATGCTCTGTGCATCGTCTCCCACCACCATGACATTGCGGTGGATGGCGGCCAGTTCCTTGATCAATTCAGCTTGCGCCAGGTTCGTATCCTGATACTCGTCCACCATAATGTATTGATATTCCATTGAAAGCCGGTCTCGAAGTTCCGGAAACTTCTTCAAGAGCTCCAGCCATTTGATCAACAAATCATCGTAATCTACCAGTTGTTTCTGTTCTTTGTAACGCGCATAGAGTTCTTTCAACTGGATTAAACTGTCGATCTCGTGTGAAAAATGGTCATAGTCTCTCAAGACAATATCTTCGAGAGAAAGATTTTTGTTCTGTGAGGCACTGATCATATCGAGAATCGTGTTTTTTCGTGGAAACCGCCGTTTTTTTTCAGCAAGTCCGAGGGTGTTTCTCAGAAGATGAATAATCTCTTCCGAATCGGACCGGTCCAGGATGGTAAATGAAGACTCGATTCCGATGAGTCCGCCATGTTGTCTTAAGACCGTATTGGCGACGGAATGAAACGTGCCCCCGGAGATTCTTTCACACCGGTCATCCATCAAAAGGGACGCCCGCCTCAGCATTTCCTGCGCTGCCCTCCGAGTAAAGGTCAGCAAGAGAATGTTTTTCGGTGACACGCCCGTTTCAATCAGCCTCGCAAGCCGATAAATCAAAGTTCTTGTTTTACCGCTCCCGGCACCGGCGACGACAAGCAGGGGCCCTGACAAAGAAGTCACCACCTCGAATTGAGCGGAATTAAGCGCTTCCTGGTAATCAATTAAAAAAGTTTTTTCGGTTTCCTGTCTCTTTATGGTATACTTCAGCAACGAGCGGGTCCCTCCCCTCTGACCCATTAAGCTTTTTCATTTATATCATAATTATACATCCTCCTCAATGACTATACTGCCCCGTCTGCGTCTGAGAGTCGTCTCGTTTCCTATGTGGGTTCTCACTGCCGGCGTTCTCCTTATTTTTTCGATTTCAGCCTGCTCTCCTAAGCTCGAGGTTTATCATAGAAGCCAATATCAGATGGGAACCATTGTGGATCTGAAAGTTGCCGCCTCTTCGGAAAAAGCGGCGGACGAGGCTATGAGTGCCGGCTTTGCAGAAATCAGGAGACTGGAAGAACTCCTGAGCGTCTACAAGGAGACCAGCGAATATTCAAAAATAAATCAAATGGCGGGAATTGAACCTGTCGCGGTCAGCCCGGAAACTTTTGAACTCGTTCAAAAGGGACTGGAGGCTGGAAAAATGACCGATGGAGGCTTTAATATTGCGATCGGCCCTGCTGTCATGCTATGGGGGGTCACGGAGTCTCACCATATCCCGTCCCAAAAAGAACTCGAACAGATCAGGCCGCTTGTCGATTTGAGCAAGGTGGTCGTCGATATCTCCCATCGCACTGTCTTTTTAACAGAAAAGGGGATGAAGATTGATTCCGGAGGAAACGGTAAAGGATTCGCCGCAGACAGGGTCAAGACGGTCTTGCAAAATTCGGGAATTCAGTCCGGTATCGTCGCGCTGGCAGGAGACGATAAAGTTTTTGGCAAGAGACCCGACGGAAAACCCTGGCGTGTCGCAATCTCCCACCCTCGAAAGAAGGGCGAAGTCCTTGCCTACCTTGAGCTGACAGACAAGGCCATTTCTACAGCCGGTGATTATGAACGTTTTTTTGAAAAAGACGGCGTGATCTATCATCATATTCTCGATCCCGTGACTCTCCAGCCCGCACGGGAATGTCAATCCGTGACACTCATCTCTGACGAAGGAATCATTGCGGATAGTCTTGATACCGGAATTTTTGTGATGGGTCCTGAGAAAGGCATGGCACTGGTTGAAAAGCTTCCCTATTTGGGAGGAGTCATTGTCGATAAAAACGGTAAAATCCTTATCTCTTCGAATCTGAAAGACAAGGTCAAACTCCCCTGAATTTCACCTGATCTGACGGACGGCCATTCGTTTCAGACCAATCCGGACACATTTTCTTACTGAGAAAGGGAAGAAATCAGAGTTCTCAGTGGAAGCTTGATATACCGTTTTCTTTTTGTCATAATCCAATTTACTGTTTTATCGAGGAAAAGAAAATGGCTAAATTAGGAGTCAATATCGATCATATCGCAACGCTCCGTCAGGCTCGGGGGGGAATGGAACCCGATCCTGTGACGGCAGTGGCTTTTGCTGAATTGGGAGGAGCGGACAGCATTGTCGTCCATTTAAGGGAAGACCGTCGTCATATTCAGGAACGGGATGTCAAACTTCTGAAGGAAGTTCTCCAGATTCCGCTTGATCTCGAAGCCGCCGCTACGGAAGAGATGATCGCACTGGCGGTTTCTCTAAAACCTCAGCTGGTCACTTTTGTCCCTGAAAAGAGGAAGGAACTCACGACGGAAGGAGGCCTCGATATTCTCCTGAATAAAGATTCTTTGAAAAATGCCGTTGATTTTCTCCATGACTGTAATATCCCGGTGTCACTTTTCATCGATCCTGATATGGAACAGCTCAAAATGGCCCACAAGATCAATGCCGACAAGATCGAAATTCATACCGGTCAATTCGCCCAGGCCGAGAAAGCTTCAGATGTCGAACTTGAATTAAAAAAAATTACCCAGATTATCAGCATGTCTGCCAAATTGGGTCTCGGCATCAATGCCGGCCACGGATTGAATTACCGCAATATTATCCCCTTGACCAAACTTGCAGGGATTGAAGAATTCAATATCGGCCACAGCATTATATCCAGGGCCATCTTTATCGGCTTAAAGGAGGCGGTATCTGAAATGAAAAAGCTGGTCAATCCGCCGGAAAAGGTTTGATCGCATGAAGCCGACCGGCGGGACCGGCCCGTGATCATTGGAATCGGGATCGATATTGTTCAATCGAGACGGATTAAAGAGGCCATTGAGAAATGGGAAAAAAGGTTTTTGAATCGGATTTTCACCCCTCCGGAGCAGGAATATTGTCTCCGTCATAAATCTCCGCATCTTTTTTTCGGCGGCCGATTTGCCGTCAAAGAAGCCATGTTTAAAGCTTTGGGAACCGGATGGCGCGGCGGGGTCCAATGGAAAGAAATTCAGGTTGAAAATCTTCAATCCGGCCAACCGGTCGTTCAGGTGTTTGGAAAAATTAAAGAGATCCTCCGTCAGAGAGAAGTGGAAAAGATTCATGTCTCAATTTCACATGATACCGACTATTCATTGGGAGAGGTAATTCTTGAAAGTCGTTAGTGCTCAAGAAATGGCCTGGCTTGACCGGGAAACTTCGGCGAAACAGGATATTTCCTCCCTGATCCTGATGGAAAATGCCGGCCAAAAGAGTTATACACGCATCGCTTCCCTCTTCGGCCCGCTCAATGCGCTTTCCATTTTGATTGTTGCCGGTGAAGGGAACAATGGTGGCGATGGACTGGTCCTCGCACGCGCTCTTTTGCAAAGAGATCTCTCACCTGTCCTCGTACTCCCCCTGGGATCACCAAAGAAATCAGAATCGAAAGTGAATTATGATATCTACAAGAAAATGGGGGGAAATATATTTCAGGGCAAAATGGGTGTCGATGAACTTCCAGCACTCATTCTTAAAAGTGACATAATCGTCGACGCGCTATTTGGAACGGGTCTGAGCCGTCCTGTGTCGGGAAAACTTTCAGAGATGATCCGCCAAATTAATCAGTCGGGTAAAATAATTGTCTCGCTCGATATTCCATCCGGAATTTCGGCTGATACCGGAGAAGTTCTGGGAAGTGCGGTGAACGCAAGAGTTACACTGACTTACGGCCTCCCCAAAAAAGGACATTTTCTTTTCCCTGGAGCGGCCTATCGAGGAAAGTTATTTGTCGAAGATATCGGGATTCCTCCGGCACTCGTGCATCAGGCAGGCATTAAAACCACGCTCCTGGACGCTCTTCAGATCAAGGAAATTCTTCCAAAAAAACGAACGACGGATAGTCATAAGGGAACTTACGGACATCTACTCGTTTTGGCGGGATCAAGGGGAAAGCGGGGAGCAGGAGCCCTCTGCTGCAAAGCTGCGCTCCGTACCGGGGCGGGCCTTGTCACCTGGGGACTCCCCGAGAGTCTCGATTCTCCCGATCCCTTTATTCCCGAAGTCATGACGCTCCCCTTGCCTCAAACGCCAGAAGGGAATCTTGGCCTGGCAGGCGCGGATACGATCCTTGACGCTGTTCGTCGTAAAACGGCCGTGGCGATCGGTCCGGGGTTGGGCACTCATCGGGAAACCCGGGCTCTTCTGAAAAAAATTCTGCCGCAAATCGAAATTCCTGTTATTCTTGACGCCGATGGGATCAACTTAATTGCGGAAGAAAAAGGGCTTTTGAAGTCGTTAAAAAACCCGATCCTTTTGACTCCCCATCCGGGAGAATTTGCAAGGCTGGTTGGGATGGAACCGGAAGCCATTCAAAAAAACCGATTTTCAATGGTCAGTGTTGCGGCCCGGGAAAATCGATCGGTCTTCGTTTTAAAAGGAGCCTATACCCTGATCTCGGCACCGGATGAATCGGTCTGGATTAATCCCACCGGTAATCCGGGTATGGCGACTGCCGGAACGGGCGACGTCCTCACGGGAATAATCGGCGCTTTGGCCGCTCAGGGATTATCCCTCGTTCAAGCCGCCCAGGCGGGTGTCTATCTCCATGGCATGGCCGGAGATCTTGCTCGTGAAGAAAAAGGAGAAGTCGGGATGATCGCAAGCGATCTGATTGAAAAAATACCCGTAGTCATAAAAACATTCAGATCAGAAGAGGATGAATGATGATTTTCCAGTTGTCCGTTTTATTTGCGATTTTGATGGGAGCACTTGCTTTAAGTATGTTTATTCATACCTATCAAAGCCGAAGAAAAATATTAAAGAACTTTCAAAAAGTTTCATTCAATGCAAAAAAGATGGAAGGAAAAGCGATTCAGAAAAACATACTCGCTTTTCCCTCTTTCGAGGGAAAAGATCAGAACCGGAAAGTATCGGCCTTCTTTCATATCGCGGAAGGGAAGCAGACCAGCGTCATCTATTTTACCAGCAGTATTGAAGTAAAGTCTCCTTTCTCCCTTTTCCTCAAGAAAGAGCACTTTTACCGACCTGTCCAGAGCAATCGTCTTGAAAAAAACGCGGGAAAGCTCATTCCGGATCTCGACCCCCGATTTGAAATCCGGAGCAACGATGAAGAAAGGACAAGGCGTTTTTTTAAAAATGAGCAGGTGGTAAAGCATCTCGCTCAATTGGATCGATATCCAGCCGCTCAATTTGGTCCTGACGCCGTGATTATCAGCAAACCCTATGATGGTGTTAAAGACACCCACCCTGACGCCATTGCTGACAGCTTTGAACTGTTGCATGATTTGGCAGAAGCAATGGAATCGGTTTCCTAGAGTGAAAATGGAATGGATCACCCGAAGCGAAGAGGAGACCCTTTCGGCAGGCAATCAGTTGGGAGCCCGCTTGCAAGGGGGAGAGGTCATTACGCTTTCGGGGCCGCTTGGGGCTGGAAAAACCACTTTTGCCAAAGGGGTGGGACAGGCTCTGTCCATTTCTCCCCTTGTCATGACCAGTCCGACCTTTATCTTAAGAGCAGAGCATGAGGGCAGGTTTCCGCTTGCCCACATCGATCTTTATCGCGTTGACAGGCTGGAGGAGATGAACAGGCTGGGGCTCTTTGACCAGGAAAACCCTCTGACCATTTTACTGATTGAATGGCCTGAAAAAGCACAAGAGATTCTTCCTCGGGAAAGATTGGAAATTAAGATCAGCCCGAAGGGAACCGAACACAGAAAATTCTCTTTAAACGGACGGGGCCAGGATTATTCATATTTGATCTTCGAATTGAAATGTCACGAAAAAAATTAGAAAAAGAATTATTATCGATTGTTCAATCCGTCGAGGACCACCTTCAGGAGGCCCGCATGACAGGAATCATAGAGGTTCAATTGAAACAAAAAGAGGCCTCTCCTGTAAAGTCCTGTCAAACGCTGGAGGAGATCCAGACCTGGATGGGAGATTGCCAAAGATGCAAATTGAATACGACCCGAAATCACATTGTCTTTGGAACCGGAAATTCACATCCTGATCTTGTTTTTGTCGGAGAAGGTCCGGGCGCTGACGAGGACGATCAAGGGAAACCCTTTGTCGGAAGAGCGGGGCAGCTACTGACAAAAATGATTGAAGCGATGGGAATTAAACGGGAAGAGGTCTATATCACCAATGTGGTCAAATGCCGTCCTCCCGCCAATCGTAATCCCGAACCGGAAGAAATCAGGGCTTGTTCTCCGTTTCTCGAGAATCAGCTCAAAGTCCTGAAACCCCGGGTGATCTGCACGCTGGGAACTTTTGCTTCCCAGACTCTTCTTAAGACCGATGAGAAGATCTCCAGGCTCAGAGGAAGGTTTCACCCCTACGAAGGGATGCTCTTGATGCCGACTTACCATCCCGCCTACCTCCTGAGAAATCCATCGGAAAAAAAATCCTCCTGGGAAGATATTCAAATAATCATGAAAGAACTCAATCTTAAACCCTTATAGGAAGGAAGCATCGGATGGAACAGCTCTGGGCTCCCTGGAGAATGGCCTTTATCAAAGGTGAAAAAAATGGCGGCTGCATTTTCTGCGTCAAACCCAAAGAAAATAAGGACGAAAAGAACTATATTCTCCATCAAAACAGATACTCGATGGTCATGATGAATATCTTTCCTTATAATCACGCCCATCTACTCGTCTCTCCATTTGAACATGTAAACGGGATTGATCTGTTGCCCCAGGAAAGTCTCGTCGGAATGATGAACGCCGTACAACTTTCGGTCGCTATACTCAAAGAAGCGCTTCACCCGGAAGGATTCAATATTGGAATCAATATGGGTAAATCTGCCGGCGCCGGAATTGAAGATCATGTCCATATCCATATCGTTCCTCGCTGGACCGGAGATACCAATTTCATGCCTCTCCTCGCTGAAACCAAAGTCATGCCGGAACATCTGGATACGACCTATCAAAAACTCCTTCCTCTATTTAGGAGGAAACGTAAGGAATGATTCGCGCCCTGATCTCTTTGGTCGTGCTCTTTATCGTTTTTGTTTTTCTGGTGAACAATAAAGATGCGGTTATTTCCATTCAATATTTCCCGGGTGGAAGCGCCAAGATGATTCCGCTCTACCTGTTTGTTCTGGGCACTTTTTTGTTGGGGTTCGTTCTCTCTGTCGTTATGATGATCCCAAGCTGGCTCAGATTAAAGCTCGAGACGAGAAGGCAGCGAAAGGAAATCGAATCTCTTTCTGAAGAAATCGGACATTTAAGAATCCTCTCTCCCTCAACATCTTCTTCTACTCCCTCGGCTCTCGAGAAGGATTCTCCCGAGCATTAAGAGGACTTTTCCCCGGAAAGAACCATGGATCAAACTCCACTCATGAAGCAATATCTTCAAATCAAGAAAAACTATCCAGGGTCGACTCTCTTGTTCCGGGTAGGAGATTTTTATGAAATGTTTTACGAGGATGCGGTATCGGCATCTAAAATACTCAATATCGCCCTGACTTCACGCGATAAATCCAAAGAAAATGGCATCCCTCTTTGCGGCATTCCGTATCACGCACTCAATAGTTATCTTTCCAAACTGATTAAGGCAGGACACCAGGTCGCTCTCTGCGAACAGATGGAAGACCCGCGCTTCGTCAAGGGAATCGTGAAGAGAGAGGTTGTTCGGGTGATCTCTCCCGGAACACTTGTCGAATCGGAACTTCTGGAGGGCCCAGGAAACAATTATTTTGCTTCGATCTCGATTCACCCTAAAGTAAGCGCCTTCGCCTATATCGATATCTCGACGGGTGATTTCAGCTGTGCCACTTTGGACGGTGATTTTGCCATATCCGATCTCTGTAGTGAACTCGATTCGTTGGTCCCGAGAGAACTCCTGGTTCCGGAAGGAACGTTTTCAGATCCTCGCCTGAAATCGATCGAATTGAATCCGAAGTGGAAGATTCATCTTCTTCCCCGGGAATCCTTTGCTTCTGACAATAATATTTTCGCCCTTCAAAAACATTTCAGAAATAGCGACTTTTCCCGATTCCAAAGGGAAGATCAGAAAGCAGCGCTATCTGCGGCGGGCGCGCTCTTCACTTATCTTATGGCGATGGTCAAAACACCTCTCTCCCATGTTACCGAATTAAAATGGATCCGGCCGGAACACTATATGGTGATGGATTTCTCCACACATCGGAGCCTGGAGTTGACCCAGAACAGTTATAATGGAAAAAGAGAACATTCCCTTCTGTCGGTTTTAGACAAAACAGAGACTTCAATGGGAGGGAGAAAACTGAGAAAGTGGATTTATCGCCCTCTGATTCAACCGGAAGAAATTGTAAAAAGAGAGGATGCCGTTGAGTTTTTTTTCACAGGATTTGAAACGTCCCAAAGATTGAGAGGTAATCTGAAGACGATTCACGATCTTGAAAGAATGATTAGCAGAATCTCCCTGAACAGTTGCAATGGAAGAGATTTGATCGCATTAAAAAACTCGCTGGCCCCTTTAAGTTCGATTCCTCAACATTTTAAAACTCCCCTTCCTTCTCTCCTCGAGACCCTTTTGGAAAAATGGGACAATCTGGACGATGTCTTTCACTGGATAGACGCTTCAATCGTCGAGGATCCACCTCTTTCTATCAAGGACGGCGCTTTGATTAAACGGGGATATTCCAGCGAGCTGGATGATTTGAAATCTCTCGGTTTCAACCTGAAATCGACACTCGCCAATCTGGAAACGGAAGAAAGAGAAAAGACCGGAATTGATTCCCTAAAGATCAGATATAACCAGGTAGCGGGATATTACATCGAAGTGTCCAAGGGAAAAACGGGGCGGGTGCCGGACCATTATCAGAGAAAACAGACGCTGACTCATGCCGAAAGGTATACCATTCCGAAACTTCTGGAACTGGAATCCAGGATCACGGAGTCAGAAAAACGGATCAAAGACCTGGAAGGATCTCTGTTCGAAAAAATACGCGCTCTCGTCTCCGCCGAATCCCCGCGGATACTCGCCATGGCTGACAGAATTGCTACGCTGGATATCCTCAGTACATTTGCAGAGGTCGCCAGAGATCGCGGATATGTCCGTCCGGTCATCTCGGCTGATAACGGCTTAAAGATTCTTGAAGGAAGACATCCGGTGATTGAAAATATTCTGCCCGTCGGACAGTTTGTCCCGAATGATCTCATCCTGGACGCCCATACCCACATGATGATTATTACCGGGCCAAATATGGCGGGCAAGTCGACGACAATGCGACAAGCGGCTCTGATTGTCATCATGGCCCAGATGGGAAGTTTTGTCCCGGCCAAAGAATGCACTTTCGGGATTGTCGATAAACTGTTCACCCGCATCGGGGCGGCAGACTATCTCACACAGGGACAGAGTACTTTTATGGTTGAAATGATGGAGGCGGCTCATATTCTCAACAGCGCCACATCCAGGAGCCTGATTATTCTAGACGAAATCGGAAGGGGAACCAGTACCTTCGACGGGATCAGCATTGCCTGGGCAATTGCTGAATTTATTTTGAAACATCTGGGAACCCGGACGCTCTTCGCTACGCACTATCTCGAATTGACGGGCCTTTCGCTCGCCTGGGAAAGCGCCAAGAATTTTAATATCCAGGTCAAGGAACAAAATGACGAAATTATTTTCTTGAGGAAGATTGCTGCCGGCATTGCCGATCGAAGCTATGGTATCCAGGTCGCCCGTCTTGCCGGAATACCCGGGGAAGTGACACAACGAGCCAAAGAAATTTTGAAGGACCTGGAAGACAAAACGCTGAGCCGGGAGGCCATACCAAACCGTCTCCGGTTTGCGAACGATCGTGGAACAACCGTTTCCGAAGTGGCCGCATTTCCGTCGCAGGAAGAGAACCGGCAAAGAGAAATGATTGAAATACTGAAGAAAACAGATCATTTCAATATGACTCCTCTTGAAGCCATCAACCTCATTCATCGCCTTAAACTGATGCTCGATGAAAAGAGGGAGGGGTCGTCTTGAAATCTTTCCTTGATCCGGCGATGTCAGCCGCTCGCCTGGCGGGAGAAGTCCTGATGAACAGAGTCTCGCTGGTACAAATCGAATACAAAGATAGTTCGAAGCGGAATATCGTTTCCAATATTGACCTCGCAGCTGAAAAGGTCATTACCGATTTCATTAAAGAGCGGTGGCCTGATCATCAGATCCTGGCCGAAGAAAGCGGCGCCAGTCATCAATCCTCTTCTTACAAGTGGATCATTGATCCTCTGGATGGCACAACCAATTATATCCACGGGTTTCCTTTCTATTCTGTTTCTATCGGACTGGAATTGGAAGGGAAAGTCCTGGTCGGAGTCGTCTATGAACCGGTCAGGAATAACATCTATTACGCCGAAAAGGGCAAGGGGGCGTTTCTAAACGGTCAGCGCCTACGGGTCTCCGACGTGACACTCCTGGCACAAGCTCTCTTAGTTACCGGATTTTCCTATCAAATGAGTGAAAATACCGAATCGAATTTTGACCTGTTTTATCGATTCAGTCATGCTGCCCAGGCAGTCCGGCGGACAGGATCTGCCGCGCTCGATCTCTGTTACCTTGCCGCCGGTTTTTTTGATGGATACTGGGAAATGAATCTTGCGCCCTGGGACACTGCCGCAGGAAGCCTGATCGTCGAAGAGGCCGGTGGAAAATTGAGTGGATTTCATGGAGAACCCTTTTCAATTTACTCCAAAGAGATCCTGGCTTCGAATGGGAACCTGCATATCCAGATGATGGAACTTTTACAAAAATAGTCACGACCCTTACCCCAAGTTCAGGTTTTACCTGTTGCTCTCCCCAATTCAAATCCCATATTGCCTTTTAAACCATTGGAAATAAAGGATTTACTTTTTTTTAAAAAAAAACAGGCAGGCATACGAGTTGCACCCTCTCTAGCCCGGTACCTATTAAACACTGGACCCAATCCTTGTCAAAATCTCTTAAATTCTATTTTTTAAACCTTTTGCTCATCCTCTCCGCATTAAGAGATTTTCTCATTCCCTGGCTTCCCACATTTATGGTCAGGCTCCTGGTCAAGAAAGGGGCATTTGCTTTTCTGATTCATCCCCAAAATATCGCTGACGTTCAGAAAAAATTCCCGTTCGCAAAATATTTTTCATCCGAGATTATTGAAAATCTTATCTATTTTCTTCCTCCGCTTATCGGTTCCCGCGTTTCCGGCTTGAAAGGCATTAACCCGGAACAACCCGATACCCCTGTCGACGGATATATTATCATCTGTCCTCTTTCGGCAAAACAGATGCATCAGGATCCAAAGCTGGCAAAAAGAAGAATTCTGCAAACCGTTCGTTTTTCCGAAAAACTGGGCGCTAAAATTATCGGTTTGGGAGCGTTAACGGCTTCGATGACCGATGGAGGGGTCTACCTCTCCGATAAAGTAAAATGCGGCGTCACCTCGGGCCATGCCTACACTACCGCGATTATCGTCGATATGCTGGAAGGCGTCGCAAAAATTATGGAAAGAGACCTCTCGTCCCTTTCCGTTGCGGTGGTTGGTGCAGCTGGCTATATGGGCAATCCCGTTTCCAGACTCGTTGCAAAAAAGAATCCCGGAAGGCTCTTCCTGGTTGACCGGCAGAGAAAAAAACAATCCCTTGAAAAACTGGCGAAAGAGATCTCTGAACCAAGAAAAGAGGTCGTAGATCCGCGACGAGTCGTTGTATCGATCAATCTGTCGAAACTGAAAGAGGCCGACATTATCATCGTGGTCACGAATTCACTTGAAGTCATCATTAAATCGGAACATCTCAAGCCGGGGGCAGTCGTGTTGGATGATACCGCGCCCAGAAATACTTCCATGGAACTGGTGGTCCAAAGACCCGATATTCTCATTCTCGACGTGGTCGCTCAGGCCCCTGATGTTCTCTCGAATTTTAATTTCAGATTTCCCCTTAAACATGATATCTACACCTGTCTTGGCGAGGCATTGATACTGGGCGCCCGGCACTGGAAACAGAATTATGCGGTAGGCCATTTTGATTACGGGCTCGTCGACGAAGTATCAAAATGGGGACAAGAAATGGGATTTGGCATTGCTCCATTTCGAAGCTTTAGCCAACTCGTAACCCTGGATAAAATAAATCGGATTAAATCCTTTTATAAAAAGGGTTCCGGCAATCGCCAGGACTTTACTCTGATTAAGGATTAATTAAAAGTGGATTTTAAAAATATCCTAAATATTCTCGTCGCGCTCTTTAACCTGATATTCGGCGTAATTATTTTCATCCGGGCTCAAAAAAGAGCGGCACATCACTATTTCAGCTTTATCTCTTTTGGCATCGCGGCGTGGGCGATTTGCATGGCGCTCTTCCGGTGGACTGCTGTCATCGATTCTTCCCTGATCTGGGCAAGGCTGCTGTATGTCCCGCCCGTTTTCATTGTTACGAATTTCTTATTATTCACCTATGTCTTTCCCAATAAACCCTTCCGCTTTGACTTCCGAACCCACGGGATTATCGCTCTGACAGGCGCGGGCATGATTTTTCTCGTCCTTTTCCCGGGGGGAGTAATTAAATCTGTCATTCTCCCAGTTCACGCGGAGGAAGTAAAAATTGTATTTGGACCGGCGTATTCCCTGTATTTTCTGATGGTTCTTTCTTATTTTTCATGGGGATTTGTCCGCCTCCACAAGATGCAAAAAGTTTCAGCGGGACTTGTCAAAATTCAGATTCAGTTTGTTCTTTACGGTACATTGATTTCTGCCAATCTCGGTCTGGTCACCAATCTGCTTCTGCCGACGTTTGGATTTTTCGACTTCAACTGGATGGGTCCGGTCTTTACGCTGATTATGGTTTCTACCATCGGATATGCCATTGTCCGACATCGCCTGATGGACATCCGTTCACCTCTCAGTAAAAATATCGCGTATTCATTCCTGCTCATTTCGGCATTTTCGACCTATTCGGGAGTCCTGATACTTACGTCTGACCTGTTTCTCGAAAAGTATTTCGGAAACGTCTCCGGAACGATGGTTGTTGCCATTTTGCTGGCCCTGGGGTTCGAACCGATCAAACGGTTCATCGAAAAGACCACCAACCGGATTTTCTACAAGAAAAATTACGATCCTCAACAGCTTTTGACCGAGCTGAACCGAGGCATTCATTCCATTATTGATCTGACGAAAATTCTCAATTCCATTAAAAATATCGTCATGGCCCATTTCAGTCTTGAAAGAATGGGCATTTATCTGGTTGATGAAACGGGACTGGAATATATTCCCAGAGAGCAAAATGGTTTGCTCGACTCATTTCCTATCTCATCTCAAAACACGATCATCCGGAACCTGGAAAAACCGGGAACCCTCATCTATGAAAACCTGCTTGGAAAAATAAATAAATCGGCCGAGGAAGAACAGATTCTTTTCGAGATGGAACGAAGAGGGATAGGCTTGATCGCCCCCCTTTATAACGAAAATAAGCTGATTGGACTTTATCTTTTCGGCCACAAGAAATCCGGCGATTATTTTACAGGGCTGGACCTTCAAATCATTGAAATTATTGCCGCCCAGACCGGAACGACCATTGAGAACGCCCGGCTCTACCAGATGGTGAATACGCAGATGGAAGAACTCAAGAAAAACCAGATGCAGCAATTGATTCAGGCCGCAAAGCTCACCTCTATCGGTGAGCTGGCAACCAGCGTCGCCCATGAGATTAACAACCCACTCACAGGCATTCTCGGTTTTGCAACCCTTCTGTTAAAAGGAATGGATGATCGTGATCCGAAAAAGCGGGATGTCAGGGTCATCGAAAGCGAGGCGCTCAGGACACGCACCATTGTTCGTTCTTTACTCGACTTCGCAAGACAGAGGGAACCCAAGCGAGAAAAAGCCGACCTGAATGAAGTGTTGAAAGGTACGCTCGTTTTGGTTCGACACCAGGCGGAACTTTCAAACATCGAACTCATAGAACAGTACAAAGAGAAGATACCGCTCATTTCAATTGATATCGATCAAATGAAACAGGTTTTTATCAATATTATTAAAAACGCATTTGACGCCATGCATGACGGAGGTAAACTATACATTAAAACGAATCTTCTATTCGTGAAAAAAGCGTATGACGAAAACCTGGCCGAAGAAGTCCCGCATGATGCCTCCCAGACTGTTGAGATCACCTTTTCAGATACGGGAGCGGGCATGACGCCTGAAGTCATAAAGCGGATCTTTGAACCCTTCTATACGACCAAGGGCGAAAAAATGGGTACCGGACTGGGCCTGTCGGTTACCTATGGCATCATCGAACGACATGGAGGCCAAATCGAGGTTCAGAGTGCTCCAGGAAAAGGGACGACTTTTAAAATCAAATGTCCAGTTATCAGCAATGAGGGTTGATCAATGATGTTCAAGAGAAAAGTTTTGGTCGTGGATGACGAGAGTCTGATCGTAGAACTCTGCCAGCGCTTCCTGTCCAGCGCGGGATATGAAATCAAGACCGTATTTCGGGGCGACGATGCGATCGCACTCTGTCAAAAAGAGGCTTTCGATCTCATTTTGTCGGATGTCCGGATGCCGGGAATCAGCGGTCTCGAATTGATCAAAAACATTAAACAGATCCAGCCACAAATGGTCATTGTAATCATGACCGGACACGGAACGATTCAAACCGCGATTGAAGCGATGAAACAGGGGGCCCTCGGATTTCTGCTCAAGCCTTTTACTGAAGAGGAACTCTTAAAATCGATTCAATACGCGACCGAAATGAACGACATGGTTAAGGAGAATATGAGAATGAAGTCCTATATGGGGCTTTTCGAGGTCAGTCAATCCTTGATGAAAGAGACCCATCTCGACCTTCTTCTGCCAAAAATCGTCGACATTATCACAAAAGAGACTAAAGCAGACCGGGCTTCCATTATGCTGCTGGACCCTGACAAGAAAGAACTTGTGGTGAAAGCTCATTGTGGATTTACCGAGGTTTTTCCGGAAATGTTCAAGAAGAAACTGGGGGAATGGGTGGCCGGGAAAGTTGCCGTGACCAAAGAACCCATCCTCATTCAGGGAACGCAAACCAATGATCCTGAATTGAGCCAATATTTAAATAACCAGCAGATCACCTCTTCCCTCACCGTTCCTCTGATTTTAAATGGAAAAGTGATTGGAACGCTAAACGCCTCCAAATTGAAGGAATCCCCGCCGTTTACGGAAAGCGACGTCGACCTGGTTACGATTATGGCGGGACAGGCCGCGGTCTCAATTGAAAACGCGACGCTCTATGAAAAAGTCTTTTCAAATTACATTAAAACGATCGAAGCGCTTTTGACCGCCATGGAGGTAAAGGATCTCTATACGCAAGGTCACTCAGCCCGGGTTTCTAAAATATCGCGCCTGTTGGGAACGGAACTTAACCTCCCGGTAAAAATGGTCGATGATATCGCCATGTCGGCGCTTCTTCATGATATTGGAAAAATTGGAATACAGGATCAGGTATTGCAAAAACCCGGCAAACTGGATGATCTGGAAACCATTATCATGAGAGAGCACCCGGCCAATGGCGTAAAAATACTCCGGCCGATCGAACTGCCAAGCCACATTCTGGAATCCGTCCATTCCCATCACGAGTGGTGGAATGGGACAGGTTATCCGAGAGGATTGAAAGGTGAAGGAATATCCCTGGGAGGTAGAATCATCGCCGTCGCGGATACGATCGATTCCATGATCAGCAACCGGGTTTACCGAAGAGCGCTCGGTCTGGAAAATATGAAAGAAGAATTGCAGAAATTTTCCGGAATTCAATTCGATGCAAACGTGATCAACGCGTTTTTCACACTCATTGACAAGATGGGAATGCCAGCTTTTCTCGAGAGCTTAAACGTGGGAGGAATTCCTGTTCCCGCGGAACAGAGTGTCTAGGAAAAAGGAACCAAAATAAATGTCCCGAGAAAGATCAGCAGGGAAATCCATCCGATGAACACCCTTTTTCCTCCCAATGTGATATCTTGATCTTCCAACGGGGGATGTTGAAGCCCAATAACGGCGCCCAGAATCCCCCAGATCCACCATCCCGGCCAGCCGAAAAAACCCGCAAACATCAATAAAATGACGGTAAGGACAGAGATCTTCCGGTGACGCTTCCCGAATAGTGCGTAAACGAGATGTCCTCCGTCAAATTGTCCGATCGGAATCAAATTCAGGCTGGTGACAAACAGACCTATCCAACCCGCAAAAGCAATCGGATGGAGATCAATGAAATAACCGTCCGGAAGGGAACCAATCAACTGATGAACGAAAAAATAGAAAATAGGAGAATTGCCAAATGAGATTTCCTGAATATCAGGCGGTTTGAGCGTCACCTCTGAAAGCGGAATTCCGATCAGGAGCGCGGCACATGACAGAATGAATCCGGCGATCGGACCGGCAACGGCAATGTCAAAAAGCGCCTTTTTATAAATAACGGGTGAACGCATCTTAATAAATGCGCCAAAGGTTCCGATGATAAAGGGATACGGGGGGGCTGGAATAAAGTAGGGTAATGAAGCATCAACCCCATAACGCCTGCAGGCCAGATAATGTCCCAGCTCATGGGAAAGGAGTATGACCATAAGCGTGATTGAAAATGATATCCCTTTTGTAATTTCCCGGGGATTACGGAAAGGGTTTGCGCCTGAAAGGAACGCTCCTGCAAGAAGTGTCGTGACAAGCGTCAAAACGAACAAGAGCAAAGCCAGCTTGTATTTTGTCTTCTCTTTCTTCTCAATGACCAAGGGGTTCTGGAGGAGGACTTCTTCCATCAGGACGTACTCCCCCGAATCCAGGCAATCTGTTCCATGGGCAATTCCACCCACTGGGCCGAAGTCTGCAGACTGACACTTTCCTCCGTTGCGCCAATCAAAACGCCTTGATAAAGGAGGCCGTTCGCCATAATTTCTACTTTCTGTCCTCTGAAAGATTCGATTTCATCCATCATCATGACATTAACCTTTCACCCGTGGAAAAATCTTTCCGGGATTCAGGATTCCCCTGGGGTCAAAGGTTTTCTTCAGACTTTTCATTAATGCAATTTCTCCCGGTCCCAGCTCCATCGGCAAATAGGGAGCCTTGGTCAGTCCTATGCCATGCTCACCGGATAGACTTCCTCCCAGGCGAAGGGTCAGCTCAAAAATCTCTTCGACTGCCTTTTGGGCTCTATCCCATTCTTCCTTTTTCTTCTCGTCGGTCATAATATTGACATGAAGATTTCCCTCTCCCGCGTGACCAAAACTGACTATGATCAACTGAAATTTTTTGGAAAGTTCGCTTAGTCCCTGAACCATTTCGGCGATCTTGCTGCGGGGAACCACAATATCCTCATTAATTTTTGTCGGCTTTAATTTATACAAGGATTGAGAAAGCGCTTTCCGCGCCTTCCATATTTTCCTTTTTTCTTCTTCGTCCTTTGCGAACTCGACCGACAAGGCTCCGTTTTCCATGCACAGGACTTTGATGACTTCCGCTTCTTCGAGTGCGGCTCTCCTTTCCCCATCCGTCTCAATCAGTAAAATGGCCTGAGCTTCGGAGGGAAGACCGAAGCGTTGATATGCGTCAACAATATTGAGTGAGGCATCATCCATATATTCCAGTACAGAGGGCCGGACTTTCGACCGGATAATATGAGAAATTGCACGAGCCGCCGATTGAATCGATGAAAATATGGCAAGAAGACTCTGTTGATGCTCCGGAAACGGGAGGAGTCGTAAATTCGCCCGCGTCACAACAGCCAGTGTTCCTTCCGCTCCAACCATGAGGCGGGTTAGATCGTATCCCACGGTTCTCTTGACCGTCTCCCCTCCTGTTTGAATAATCTCTCCCGTCGGAAGGACCATTTCAAGCCCCAAAAGGTAGTCCCGGGTGCCGCCGTACTTGACGGAATGAGGCCCCGAGGCCCCTTCGGCAATATTCCCACCCAAGGTGCAAAAATCGGAGCTTGAAGGGTCGGGAGGATAATAGAGCCCTTTTTCCCTCACCTTTCTGTGCAATTCTCCCGTAATGACACCCGCTTCGGCGACCGCAATCAGATTTTCTTCGTCAATTCTAATGATCCTGTTCATTCTTTCTTGTGAAAGGAGAATTCCGCCCTGAACCGGGACCGCACCCCCGGTAAAACCGCTCCCCAAACCTCTCGGCACTACGGGGATGCCCTCTTGATTCGCAAAAATCAGGATTTTGGAAATCTCATCTGCGGTAGATGGCCGGACCAGTACATCGGGCATGAACTCTATTTGTGTCGCGTCGAAACCATAACAAAGGAGATCTTCTTTTCCGGTGGCAATCCAGGGTTTTGGAAGGAGTGTTTCCAGCCGCTTGATTTGTTGATCCGTCAGCATGACATCATCATAACAAACCCTTCAAAGAGGCACAATCTGAAATTGATTTTGCAGGAATAGCCTGCCTAAAACCCGATTTAGAAACCTTTAATCATTTGAATTTTTTGACGATTTAAGCTATCCTTAATCCTAGTAGACTCGCTCTTGAATGGGTGTTTGTTTCTTGAAAGTGACTCATTTTTAAACCTCAAAAATATAGTTTAGATCCTTTGATTTTTCCCTCTTTTCTCTTTTCCGCTTTGTGTTTGTTCTTTCTGTTTGTTCCTAATGTCATCGCCGGGGGATACGGAGATCTGAAATCAAGTCTTCTTGTCGAACTCAGGTCCAACTTCCAGCAGTTAAAAAGCATGGCAAACGAGCCTGCGCCGCTTCCACCGGCGGACAATGTGCCTCTGCGGATTTATGAGAATGGATTAAACCTTCTCCATAACGGCGACGGCTATACGGCCATTCAAAAACTCAAAGAACTCCTCGCTTCCAGTCAGGTCTCGGACTCATTTAAAAAAGAAATACATGCCACGCTCGGCTATATTTACCTGGATCAGCTCCGGCCGAAGGAAGCCCTGTTGGAATTTTCGGTTCTTGAAAAGGAACCTGCATTCAGAGAAACCGCTCTGAACGGAATCGCCTGGAGTCTATTGGAAGAAGAAGAGTTTGTCAAAACTATCGCTATTTTTGAAGAGTTGGTCAATGAATATCCGGATGGAGAAAACAGTCCGGAGGCCTATTCCAAAATGGGCTTTTGTTATTCCCGTCTTCTCTCCTACCCTAACGGTGTTGCTTATTACCAAAAAGCCCTGCACCTCTATAACAAACGTATCGAGACGCTTCACAGACTTCTTCAGGCTTCCCAAGAACCGACTTTATTTGAAAGGGAATTTATTTTTGTCCATTCTCCCCCGGATTGGAAATTATTGTTTCATCAGATGCAAACCACTTCCACCGGCGAGGAGTTCTTAAAAATGGCGGAGGAGTTTTTTAATCTAACCGAACGAATTAATAAAAATCCGGCTTTTCAGTCAAATGCAGGTACCGTCCGGAATTCTTTGGCGCCCATGAAAGTGCATATTCAAACGCTTATCCAGAAATATGTTCAGGAAAGCCTGATGGAAAGAGTGTCTATTTACCAGGATCTATCCTCGGACACCGCAGTCGAACTCGCAAGAAATATGGTAATGGAACAGTCTTTGCAGGCGCAAAACAAGAGCGGCCGATGAAAGGGTTATTTGTCTCTCTCCTATCGGCCTGTCTGGTCTTAAATTCAGTGAATCCTTCATCGGTCTATGGGCTCAAAATTGAAGATGAAAAGCTCAAAAAGATCATTTCGAATATTATGGTCGGAAATGAAAATTCCTTAACTCAATCGGGTCAGGCTGAGGCACTGAAAGAATATGAATCTTTTCTGTCCCAATTTGATATTTCCAACAACCAGCAGGCCGAATCGCTACTCCGGTTAGGCCATTTGATTATGGCTATGGAAGAAAATGAAGAAGAACTTCAGAAGATTCCAGTCGTTCCCCTCCGGCATCACAGAGATCATACCTATTCCATAGGAATTTATGAAAAACTCCGGGCCAATGCTGCCCTGTATCCCACCAATGACGAACTACTCTATCAACTGGCCCATGGTTATGACGAGTCGGATAAAAAGGAACGGTCGCTTTCCCTTCTCAAAGAACTGGCCGACCGCTTTCCAAAGAGCAGTTATTATGCCGAAGCCCGGTTCAGAATCGGGGAATCGTATTTCAATGAGGGTAAATTTCCGGAAGCTTCGGTTTCGTATCTGAAAGGGCTGGAGTCCAATCCGGCCAATCCGTTAATGGATTTCATTTCTTATAAGCTCATCTGGTCTTACTTCAAAATGGGGGACTATCGAAGAACGGTCGATCGGGTCATCTCGTCTTTAAATCGATATTCTGTGCACCAGCCCAATGGGAAAACGCTTCTCGATATTGAATCACTTTCTGATTCCAGCTGGAATGAGGTCAAAGAACTGATTCATCTGGCAACGCTTTCCATTGATTTCTGGGGTGGCACGGATAAAGCAAGGAGCTATTTTGACTTTCATGGACATGTCTCCTTTGAAAACCTGATATATCGGCCCTTGGGCCATCTCTACCTGAATCGAGGAAAGTTTCAGGAAGCAGCCTATGCTTTTAACACCTTTCTTTCTTTATACCCAACTCATGAAGATGCCCCACTGTTTCAACTGGACCTGATTGAGGCTTACCAGAAAGGCGAAAAACCCGAATTGGCTAAACAGGCCCGGGAATCACTCATTGAAAACTTCAAACCAGAAACAGCCTGGTGGAAAGCAAACAACCAAACTGCACGGGAAAAAACCGCTCTCGTTCGAAAGGAAATACTCTTTCAACAGGCTCAGTCCTACCATGGGGAGGCCCAGAAATCAAATAAAAGAGGCGATTATCTAAATGCCATTACAAGTTATCAGAAATTTTTGTCCAATTTTCCAAAAGAAATGGAGGCTCCCCGAATTCACTTTTTTCTTGGAGAAGCTTTTTTTGAAACAGATCAGTTTGAACAGGCGGCTTCGGCTTATGAAACATCCGCTTATCAATACCCTTTACACCTGTACAGCCAGGACGCCGGATGGACCGCTCTGATTTCCTACGAAAAGGCGCTCATTCGGTCTCCCGATTCTTCCAAATCTCTTCAACAATCCCTGTTGAAATCGTGTGAATCTTATCTGAAAAACTTTCCCCATTCTCCAAAACGACAGACCGTTTTGTTTAAAGCGATGACCCTGTCGCTACAGACCGGAAATAGCAAAAATGGAAGAGCTTATGCGCAACAGATTCTTGACTCGCCGTTAGACATCGTTTCCGCGGAAATGATTGTTCAGACCCATTTCTTGCTGGCAAAAAACGCCTATGAGAACGGAGAATTCGATCGAGCAGAAGCCGAATTTAAAGAGACGGAGTCCTGGAGAAGAAGACCCGGGTATCATGATCCGGATGGTCCGCCTCAAAAGGAAATCATGGAATTTCTCGCTTCAATTCAATATAAGAGAGCAGACCTCCTGAAAAACGAACTGAAGTGGAAGGAGGCCGCCAATGCATTCTATCACCTTTACGAGGAGTATCCGGAAAGCGAGTTGGCGGCCGTCTCCCTGATGAATTCCGGAAGTACGTTTTTGGAATCAAAAGACTATGATTCTGCATTAAACTCCTTCAACAAAGTCACCGTTTCCTATCCAAAATCCTCTTTTTATCAAGATGCAGCTTTGGCACTGGCTACGCTTTATGAAAGAAAGGGGAAATGGAACGAAGCCGCATCAGGATATGAACTCCTTCTTTCAAAGACTTCTGAATCCGATAAAAAGAACCGGTATTCTGACAAGCTCTATTCTCTTTACTACCGGGATGGCAACTGGCTAAAACTCAATCAGATTCTGAAATCGGCATTTAAAGAATCCTCTCTGAAAAACTTGAAATATCTCTATTTTTATGGAAAATCAGCCAAAGAATTAAACATGGATGCTGATGTGCTTCTTTCGGCCGATCAGGCGCTGATTCTCCTCAATCAGAATGAACTGAAAGAACCTGAAGATGAAAAATGGGTGATGAAAGCAATGTTATTGAAAGGTGATATTCTCGCGCGGGAATTTGTCACATTGATTCTTTCAGATCCCATTGAAAAAAGCCTCCCGCTAAAAAAGGAAAAGCTTAAAGAGACCCTGGACACCTTTAATATCGCCGCCCAATCCGGATACCCGGACATTGCGCCGGAAGCGCTCTATCATATTGGCAGTCTCTTCGAACAATTCGCAAATGATCTGGTTAGGTCTGAAAGGCCCAAAGAATTGACACCGGAACAGAGGGAAATTTATGAAGGCCTTTTGACCAATCAGATCAAACCGTTTTACCAAAAAGCAATCGATGTCTATAAGCAATCCTTGCTCCTGGATAAACAGCTTGAAAATGAATGGGTTAAGAAAAGCGACGCCCGATACCGTCAGCTGATACTGGAAAATAAAGGGTCATGATGATGAAACAGGTTAAATTCATTTTCGGAGTTATTCTCCTCATATTCGTTTTCGGATATTCATTCAACCCGGTTCATGCAGAGGAACTCCGCAAGATGTCGAATGATCCGGTCGTGCCGAAATCATCTACTTTCAGGGAGTCTGAAATTTTGGGAACACTTGAAAGGCCACAGTTGAATACAGAGCTCCGGTGGAAAGGTCCCTTGATTAATAATTTTAATTCACCGCAATCACATCGAACCTTCAAAAAGGAAATATTTCGTCCGGTTCACCCTTAAAAAAATATAAAAATGAGACCCAGCAATTGGCCCTGGAAAGAGGAGTATAAATGGAAATTATTATTTTTCTGATCGGAAGTTTCAAAGCAGGCGGCATTTTTATGTATGCTATTTTGGCGGTATTGGCTATTGGAACAGCGATTATCATAGAAAGATTATTATCGCTATTCTACAGGAACCGGGGCGATGGAAAGATTCTCTGGAAAAAGGTAAAAAATCTCGTTGGTAAGGGCCAGCTGAAGGAGGCGCTCGAACTCTGTGATGGGACCGGAACTTACCTCTCCCATGTTCTTGCCTCAGGAATCCAGAAAAGAATTCAGTCCACATCTGAAAAGGAAATCCAGGGAGCCTTTGAAGAAACGCTGCTTGAAATTCAGCCTTACCTGGAAAAACGGATTCACTATCTCTATGCGCTATCGAATGTTTCGACACTTCTTGGGCTTCTCGGAACAGTTACCGGTCTGATTCAATCTTTCACCGCGGTTTCGGCTTCGGACCCGGCTCAAAAGTCGGTTCTCCTGGCAAGTGGCATTTCACTGGCGCTCAATAATACCGCGTTCGGACTCCTCATCGCGATTATCCTGATGCTTTCCTACTCCTTTATGCAGTCTAAGAGCGCTACACTTGAAGATGAGATCGATGAATACTCTCTGAAGCTTCTCCACCTGTTAACCGAATCGAATCCGAAATCCTCATGAATCTGAACCGGGAAAAACGAAAAAAGAGAAGGGCTCAGGCGGACGAAGCGATTCATATCGTCGCCCTCTGGAATTTGATGCTGATCTTGATCCCCTTTCTCCTTCTATCCGCCGCATTTTCAGAGACCGCCATTCTCAATCTCATGATACCCGCCGTTACCGCCTCTCCCTCCGAACCCAAACCCACCAGTCCTGTAAAAGTCCCCATACAGCTCACGCTCAAAATGGACGGCATGATCCTCGAACAGGGACCTTCGCAAAGGAACCTGATTCCCCTTCGCGAAGGGCGGTACGATATCACAGCACTTGCAGCATTGCTGGAGGACTTTAAAAGGAAGAACGCAACCGAAGAGACGATTATTCTTTCCAGTTCATCGCATGTTTCTTATGAAACGCTGATTCAGGCGATGGACCAATGTCGGAGCGCGGGATTTCCAGAAATCTCGCTTGGGTCGGACTCCCCCGGAGAAACCCTATGATTCGGAACAAATCGAGGCGTCATCTCGAACCTCCGAGATTAAATCTGACCGCTATGGTGGACGTATTTACCGTTCTGCTTGTATTCTTGCTAAAAAGCTACTCTGCCGAAGGGACCCTGAATTCTCCTGTTCCTGTCAATCTCCCGATCTCCACGGCGAACTTGTCAGGTGATCTGAATCTGGTTGTTACCGTGACAGAAAAAGAACTGTTTCTTGACCAAACTAAAATTGTGGATTCCTCGCTTTTTTCTACTGACGTTCCTAACATTCCAAAATTAGATGAAGCGGTGGTTTCTCTCATGCATAAAAACAATACGCCTTCCAGTCAAAAACAGGTGACTATTCAAGGCGATAAACGAATCCCATACTACCTCCTTAGAAAGATCATTTATACTTTTACTCAAAACGGCTTCACAGATATTTCTCTTGCCGTCTATCCGAAAGAGAGCGGGAAATGAGCAGCAGGGTCGATGTTCACAAGATTGATGACCGGCTCGAGTTTAATCTGATTCTCGCGGGTACGTCTGCATTCTATCTGGCTTTGATCGTCCTCTTGTCTATACTCCCCTTGAACTGGAATCACATCCGACCCCAATCGACCCGGCCAGCAAGGAAGATCTCTCTACTCGTTTCTCCGCCCAAGCCTGCTCCCCGGCCGGTTCTTCCGCTACCTATTCCAAAACCGGAGAAAAAGAAACCTCCAGTTCCCATTCGTCCTAAAAAGGCCGCAAAGGAACCTTCACCCGTTCCAGAAAGGCCCCCTGAACCAAGCGCCGAAGAGCTTGAACAAAAAAGGTCAGCAGCCCTTGCCTTGCAAAAAGCCAGGGAGCTTGAAAAAAATAAGGAGATTGCAAACAATAAAATTGCTTCGCTTTTTGGAAACAGTGCGGAAGATTTGATTCAAAACAAAAATTTGAATGTCATTGCCGCCAAAAATCCTGCGGGTCACACCGGAGTCAAGGAGATCCCTGCGGCTCCCAAGGGAGAGGATTTGCAGATCCCGATTCAGAATCTGGATACGGATTCGATTCTGAAAGGCCTCCCCGCGGGAAAAGATAACCAGTCAACGGCATTATTTGGTGAGCACGAGACGAAACACTTTGGCTCCGGAGGTGGCACGGGGAAAATTGAAAGTATCCGATCTCCTGAAGACTTCGAAAGGTCATTTAAAGCTTACGAAGGAAGGTTGAAATCGTTTTATGACAAAACCCTCCAGTCAAAACCGGCTTTAGCGGGAAAGATGTTGGTCAAGATTATTCTTGCCGCCGACGGATCAGTCATCCGATGCGATATCCTTTCCAGCACACTCAATGACAGAACATTTGAGGAAGAGATCCGGCGGATGATCCAGGAACAATTTCGCTTCTCCAGAATTGCACAGGGGGAAGAGTCTTACAATCATTCGCTGAAGTTTCACCCGGAGAAATGAACCGGCAATTCCTCTTCTTCGATGTCGTCACCGGAATGATCTGAGGATTCTTCGGGTGCCATGCTGGAAAGGATACGGTCCCACATCTTTTCTTCGGCCTTTTCCTCATCCGATTTTTCCTTTTGTAAAAAGGACCGGTGACCGCAAAGAAGACACCGCCATGCTTCTTCTGCAAGATCCCATATCAGTCCGAGTGCATCCCGATCGCGGCCGGCCTGACAATGGGGACAAGGAATGCTCAATGAATGATGACTCGTGCCGATCGTCTCTTCGTTTAGCATTTCTTTTCTCCTTCCCGCTAAAATGTGAACTTCCAATTCTTCAATTGATTTAGATGGAAGTGTACCGGGAAATTGTTAAGAAGAGATAAAAAGGTGGTAAAGATTTTCTAAATTAATCACGGTTCAAGGATGCGAAAACCCTATTCTTTATAAAAAGCGGGACTCTCCAGACAGGTCAAACGAGGTGACAGACGGTAGCGGACGATCACGCATGGAGGACTCTTAATTTGAAAATGCTTCGGAAAACTTGTAGCCCATTCCTCTGACAGTCAGGATATATTTCGGAGAAGTATTGTCGTCTTCTATTTTTGATCTCAGATTGGCAACATGTACATCGATGACCCGATCAACAACGCTGACATCTTCATAAGCATAAATCTTTTGAATCAACTGCTCTCGCGTCAAAACATGTCCGGGTGAACTTGCCAACGCTTGCAAAATCTTGTATTCATATACCGTCAGCGAAACATCTTTCCCCAATAGCGTCACATTGCACTTGTCAAAATCAATTTCAAGATCGAGGCACTTTAATTTCCTTATGCTCCCCTGGGCTTTCGGAATACTCCGTCTCAGAATGGCGCGAACCCGGGCAATCAATTCCCGCGGGCTAAACGGTTTGGTCAAATAATCATCTGCCCCGATGGATAAACCCAATATCTTGTCAAATTCATCGGCTTTCTGGGTAAGCATTAAAATGGGAATTTCTGAATTCTTACGTATTTGACGACAAACTTCAATTCCATCTATCTTGGGAAGCATCAAATCGAGAATGATCAATCTCGGATCGTTTTTTTCCGCACTTTGAATGGCCTCTTCACCGTCAGAAGCTCGGATCGTCGCAAAGCCATCGTTTTGAAGTGAATTTGCAATTAAAGATGAAATTTTAATATCGTCATCGACTATCAATATCGGATTCATGAGCAATTACCCCCACTGTTTCAATGAGATTCCAAATCTTTTCATTTAATACTGTAGGGAGCATATAATGTCGTTATAAGGCGCGGATAAAAATAATGTTAAATTTTATAAAGATTATATTAAGAATTGGTAAAGGGATTCCCCTAAAGATCAGAGGAGAGCCGTTATCAGCTGATTTCCTCCTCGTTTTTCGGCTTCATCCAATGTCCGTCGTGCCCGCGTCAAAAATGCCTCCACAGACGGAATGCCTTCTGTTATTTCAAAGATGCCGATACTCATTGTGATCGTTCTTCCCGGGATATTTTCACTGTTCGGAAAAGATTCCTTTTCAAGAAGGCTTTTCAGCTTATTTCCAACGCCGATCGCATTTTCCTTAGGTGTTTCGGTTAATACAATTCCAAAGGTACTGCCATAACAGCGGCAGACAAGATCCGGTTTACGCAATGAATCACAAAACATTTTTGCGACCCGCTTAATCGTCTCGTCGGCGGCAATTCTCCCCGTTTTTTCGTTGAGCTCTTTAAAATAGTCAATCCGTGTGATCAAAATGGTATTCAGCGAAGACGTGTCCAAAAGTTTGTCTAGCCGCTGTCTGAGAGTGTCTTCGAAATACTTTTCATTATGCAAGCCCGTGAGAGGATCAATGATTCTGAATTTTTCCGGAATGTTCGAAGCCGCTTCCGCTCTCCTTCTTCCTCCAGTCGAAAGGTTGTGGCGTTTTAAACATTCAAGCAGCGTTTCTATTCTCAGGGGCTTGGCGAGATAATCTATCGCACCCATGCTTAATGCCATTTCACGATTACCCGTATTCGAAATAATAATCACGGGAATTTTGCTGGTCTCGGGGATGCCTTTTAGGGAACTGAGTACTTCCCAGCCGTCTCGGTCCGGCAAGAGAACATCCAGGGTGATGAGACCCGGCTTCACTTCGCGTGATTTTTCAATCGCCTGGATGACTGAATCCACATGAATTGTCCGATAACCTAACCCGGTAAAGCAGCTCTGCAGGAAATGGGTGAAATGCAGATCCTTCTCGACAATAAGGACTGTCATGCCCGAGTTGACCTGTCCGGAATCTGTCAAACCGGAGGTTTCGATCCGTTCATCGTCCTTACCGGACTTTGCCGTCACCTCTTTTTCCGATTCCATCCGCGTCGGGAGGATAAACGAAAAGCGGCTGCCCTTTCCGATCTGACTTTCCAATTTGACCTGGCCGTGATGCATTTCAACGAACCGTTTCACAATGGGGAGTCCCAGGCCCGTTCCGGGAAACTGCCGGGTGTAGGAAGTATCGGCCTGCCTGAATTCCTCAAATATTTTAATCAGATCGGTATCTTTAATTCCAACACCGGAATCGATTACAGAGACTTCAATGGCATCCTGATCTTCCAGTTTGCAAGCCCGGACTTCGATTGCAATAAGCCCTCCCTGATAGGTAAACTTGATCGCATTACTCAGGAGATTCAAAAGAATCTGTTTGACTTTCACTTCATCCGCACTGATCACGAAATTTCCATTTCCCATCCTGGATTCAAGAACTTGACCTTTCTTTGTCACGAGAGGCGTAACGGCTTTAATGCAATTGTGAATCACACTCCTCATCGAGAATTCTCCAAAATGGAGTTCCATTTTTCCCGCTCGAATTTTCGAGAGATCCAGGAGGTTATTGATGATATCGAGAAGATGTGATCCGCTGCTCTGAATATTTGTAATATATTCTTCCTGCTTCGAATTAAGCTGCTGGGTCATTTCGTCCAGCAGCAGTTCGGAATAGCCGATGATCGACGTCAGGGGTGCCCGAAGTTCATGGCTCACATTGGAGAAAAATTCGGACTTAAACCGATCGGCTTCTTTGAGTTGTTCGACCATTTCAAGCGTCTGGGAATAGAGGGTGGCATTTTCAATTGCGATTCCTAACTGGTTTCCGATTGAGGTCATTAACTCTATCTCCGATTCTGTGAAAATTCGGGGAGTGCGTCCAGTTCCGGTGAGGGTCCCGACAACACGGTCTTTTGATTTTAGAGGAATCGCTACCATCGAAACATACCCGAGCTTAAAAATCGGACTTTCATGCAGGGGATGTTTCCGGGCGTCTTCGATGATGAGCGGCTGTCCCGATGCCGCGACCTGACCTGCGATCAATTCCTTGACCGCGATGTCCTGGTACTGACTGGAAAAGTCCGGCGGCAGTCCGCGTGTGACCTTGAGGTGGAGCCGGGTTTTGGTTGAATCCAATAAGCGAATCGCGCCCGCTTGAAACTGCATCAGTTCGATGATCTTATCGAGACTGTTTTCAAGAATTTCCTGAAGATCCAGCGATCGATTGATGGTCGTCGCAGTAATATTCAAGGCGGTAAGCTGGCGAGTACGACTGTCCACTTTCTTTTCAAGGGTCGAATAGGATTCCTTGAGCTTTTCCGCCATTCGATTAAATTCATCGGCAAGTTGTTCTATCTCATCATTGGTTCTGATATCCAGTTTGACATCCAGATTGCCTTTCCCGATCTCTTCGGCGCCTTCATGTAAAATCTGTACGGGTTTTGCCAATTTCTTGGACAGCATCACCCCCATGACGACGACAAATCCCACCAGGACGAGGCCTGACATGGAAACGGACATGAGCAGGGAATTAATCGGTGCGTAGAGCTCACGAGGATCCTGTCGAATAAAACTGTGCCAGGTTTTGCCGGTCGAATTCAACGTGATTTCGGAAGCCGCAATGGCTTCAGAAAATCCGACGATTGAATCATGGCCGCCATGACCGTCATCGATTGCCCTGATCCATCCGGGAGTCGATGAAATCACAGATGTCAGCAGTCCACTGTCTTTTAAATAGCTCCCGGTTGGCATCACGGGACAGGTCAAAACCCGGCCTAAAGAATCAATGAGCATCGCGTGACCGGTTTCGCCGAAACGGATATCGTGTATGTACGGCTGGATCAGGGTTCGAATATCATGGAAAACGACCAGAATGCCGATCGTTTTTCCCTTTTCTTCATCGATCACGGGCACAGCAATATTGATGACCCAAGATTGAGACTTCTCAATAAACGCAAGATCCCCGATATAAACTTTCCCCACGCCGTCATTGTAAGCCTCTTTCCACCAACTTTCCTGACTGTGCAAGAAATCCGGGAAACCATTGACACTGGCGACGATGGCCCCTTTTTCGTCCGTCAGATAAAAGGCGGGATATAAAATCCCTTTGGTTACCATAAAGCTTCTAAGAAGAATAGAGGCGTCTTTCATGAGAATGGCTTCTTTAAGGGTTGGGTCATCCTCGTCCCATCGCCGATTCAATTGAGCCAGTTCATTTCGGATTTCCGGGTCGGAAAGCGCGCGGTAGTTTCGATTGGACTCTTTGAGAGCCTGTTTGAGCTCCTTGTTGATGGACAGATTCCTTTTTCCTTCAATCTCCTTTTCAATGACGAGATCCGTTTTACGTGCAGCTTCCCGGGCCAATCCCTGAAAATTGTGGCCCATTGATTCTCTCAGCCTGTATATACCATTCCAGTAGGTAATCGAAAGTCCTACGATAATCGGGACAAGTCCCACAATAAGGAGGGCTACGATTATTTTGTTTCTAAGTCCTGTCTTGTGTTGTCTGACCGTCATAAACAACCATCAAAATAGGGGTTTAAGTTTTTTAAAAATTCCCCCCCAATCTACCATAATTTCATTTAATTTAATACCAGATTAACTTTTAGTTTTAATTTGAAAGGCCGGGCGGCTCCATGAGAGAACCGGGAAAGAAGGTATGGTCGATTTTGGATTATTGAAAATTCGCCATGCCGGGAAGCAGGACCTTGTTACCCCCCAGGGATTTCGCAATGAGAACCATTTCGTGGGCTATGAAGATCAAATCATCAATGTTCGCATAGTGAGTTGGAAAACAGGCACCCCCAATGCTGATGGTCTTTCTCATTCTTCCTTCAGGCTGTACAAAATCACTGAGTTCCACTTTGCTCCGAATCCTTTCTCCAATATCCAACGCATGGGAGCCTTCCGCCTGATACAGGATAACGAGAATCCGGCTATGATTGATCCTCCCGATCAAATCGGTATCTCGAATGGACTGTCTGATGAAGTGAACGAGACTTTTTAGGCCTTCACCGTTGTCCAATTGATCAAACGCCACGGAAAGCAGCGAAAAAAAATAATCATACCGAAGGGCTCGTTTTTCCTCCGATTCGAGTAAATATCTAAAAACGTTTCGAGAAATCGCACTGGTTTCATCAATGAGGTTCATCATTTTAACCACTCCTGATAGATGTTTAGTTTCAAGAATACTCGGGTGTTTTTAAGAATTGATGAGATTCTCGTAATGATATATTGAGAACGCGTAAAACCTTTCTAAAGACTTTTCCAGATTTGACGAGCGTGAGAAATCCTTAATGCGATCTTGAAAATTTAACAACAAAAGTTAACTCCTCTTTTATCAAATTCTAATCAATTTCATTTATCCTCTTGAAATATGATAAGCGCGAATTCGATGAAGAGGTTGATATGAATAGTCCTGGCTATCTTTGGATTGATCTAAGATGCGACCCTTCTCCTAAAAGTCTTTTTGCCACCCTATCCAGACAGTGGCTGACATTTCGAATAGAAATTGGGGAAGATATTCCCGCCAAAATAAAGGAGACTTCCCCTCAATTTCTCTGTTTTGAGTTCGATTACCCCGATATCGAAGGATTAAAAGCGATCAGAAAAACCAAGCTTGAATTTCCGTTCTTGCCAATTCTCATGGTCACTCATTACCACTCCGAAGAACTGGCGGTGTGGGCATTCAGGGCGCGCGTTTGGGATTATATGGTACAACCCTTGTCTCTGGAAGAGATGGCTCTTCGACTTGAAACCCTCTTCAAAATTTGTAATCAGCGAAATGACAGTTATACCAGGACGATGTATTCGTCCTGCCAGCTTATACCCGTCGCATTCAGGTTTATCGGCCACCCGTTAAAAAAAAGAATGACGCTCCCCGCCATCTCTTTCATTGAAAAAAATTTTGGCGATAAGATAAGAGTTAGGATGCTGGCCGAGCTTTGTACATTGACACCAGCCCAGTTCAGCCTGGCTTTTAAAAAGGAAAACGGCATTTCCATTCGTGAACACCTGATTCAATTTAGAATTAACAAAGCAAAACAGCTGTTGGACAACCCCTATTCATCCATCACGGACATTGCATTTTCCGTGGGATTTAATGATCTCTCGCATTTTACCCGCATCTTTAAGAGATATTTCGGAACCGTCCCGTCGTGCTACAAAAGGTCGAAACCGCCTGTTTCCGATCTCCATGTCCTGCCCAAACAAACTCCTACTCTTTTTTAGAAAACACCTAGTGTCGTTGAAAGACAATCTGGTAAATATTGACACGCGACAATAGTCAATAGGATGAGCTCCATGATCAGCGGTAAATTCCGCTTATACCGCGATGTTTCATCTACTACACAGGGGGATCCGATGAAAAGGCAATTTCATTTCGATATCACCAAGAGACCCATTTATCAGCTGTTTTTCGTTTTATCGTGGCTGTTTGCTTTAGAAATAATGTATTCGACAAATCTTTATGCACAAACCGTCCCGCCTCTGGCATGGTCCGTTGAATACGATTCCGGATACAGCGACAGCGTGCGAAAAATTGCGACAGATTCCGCGGGAAACGTCTATGTGACGGGAAGCAGCTCTTTGAATGGGAAAGACTATGATATAACCACGATAAAATATGATTCGTCCGGCAATCAAATCTGGATAGCTCGGTACGTAAATGGTAGTCCCGGAGACATTGTGACGGATTCTACCGGAAGCGTATGGGTCTCGGGAACCAGCTTTAACGGCATCAATTATGATTTGACTACCATAAAATACGACCAAAATGGAAATCAACTTTGGGCAGACAAGTCAATTAACGGAAATGCAACGGCGATTGCCGTTGATTTGGCGGGAAATGTCTACGTGACAGGTTTCACATCTAACGGATCGAACGACGACTATGTCACCCTAAAATTGGATACTTACGGAACTCGGATCTGGATGAAAACCTACGATAATGGAGGGACCGATCATTCCATCGGTATTTCAATTGATAGAATTGGAAATATCTACATTACCGGATCGAGCTACGGAACTGGAACCGGACAAGATTTCGCGACGATTAAATATAGTAACAGTGGCGATCGACTTTGGCTCAATCGTTACAATGGGCCTGCATCGGGAGATGACTATCCCGTACGGATTGTCTCAGATGCCCTTGGAAATACATATGTTACAGGATCCAGCAATATCGAAAACGCAACAATTAAATATGATCCAAGCGGTAATCAGCTCTGGGTGGCCCGTAATGTCATTCAAAATGCGGATCTTGCCATCGATTCCGCAGGAAGCGCTATTGTATTTGGCTGCGATAGCAGTGCAATCCCGCTGGAATTGGTAAAATATGATTCAAATGGAAATCAACTTTGGTTTCGGCACTTCGCAAATGGATTCCCGCATAATGTCCTGGTTGATCCATCAGGAAATATTTATGTGACAGAGACGAGCTCTGAGACCACATCCCTCTTAGGCATCACGACTATCAAGCTCGACTCTTCCGGCAATCAAATATGGAAAGTGAGATTCAATAACGGATTCAATGATTGGCCCATGGCCCTCGCATTTGACCCGTTGGGGAATCTCCTGATAACAGGTGTGAGTAATCACAACGCGTTAGATTATCTCACTTTGAAGTACAAGATTGCGCCTGACCTGTTTGAAACAAATATGGCCAGTCCAGCTTTAGGAACTCTTCAAAATCCGGGTGCAAGTTTTGCGGTTTCAGATACGGTGTCCAATCAGGGAAATAGTCCGGCGGGATCATTCTCCGTGGGAATCTTTCTCTCTCCGATCGGACAGGGACAAACGGTCTTTCTCGGAAGCCGATTTGTTTCCGGCCTGGCTTCCGGAGCCGCTTCTACCGCAACAACATCTGTTAAACTCCCTGCCAATACGCCGGGAGGAACTTACTACCTGCAAGCCATCGCCGATTATACCAATCAAATTGTAGAATCGGACGAAACCAACAACGCATTGACCAATTCGTCCGGTGTGATCTCTGTTGCGCCGGCTGACTTGGTCATGACTTCGGTCGGTACTCCCGCCACGAATCTTGTGAAAGGGGGAGCCGTTTCCGTCACTTATACCGTTAAGAACTTGGGAAGTAACGGGGCATCGGCGTTTTATATCGGACTTTACCTTTCAACGGATAGTACGATCACCACGACCGATAAACTGCTCGGTACTGTTTATATGAAAAACGGTTTGGCTGGGGGCGCATCATTTGGTGGTACGGTTTCCCTGATTATTCCAGGCAGTACAACACCAGGCAGCTATTTTCTCGGGGCCTATTCCGATTTTTCAAACAAGGTTCCGGAGGGAAATGAAACGAACAACGGCCTCGCAATGACCACTGCGATACAGGTCCATTAGTGAGGTCAATTCATGGCCGTGGCAGATACTCTCAAAACAATTGCCACGGCCATGAACGGATTCCAGGAAAAGATCCTTTCGTTACCGATTAAAGAGATCGTCTATTATTTTTCCCGGAATCGTCGCTAATCAGGGCCCAGATACTTAAGGCAATCATTCCTACAGCTCCAAGCAATGCCGCAATGCCATATTCGATGAAACCGTTGACGGGAACCATATGGACCTCCTGGTGAAAGGGTTAGGGTGATAAGAAATTCCTTAAATTAAATATGTCCGAAGATTAATGGATTATTATCAGTGCTGAATAAAGGTGATGTAAATTTTTATAAAGATTCTATTAAGGAAGGGTAAGAATGATTTAATTCTTTGAAACGATTTTGGTGGAGACATTGAAAAGCCTTTGACAATTCAATGCCTTAACGGATTTTTCAAGAGGATGAATCGCAAGCGACGTGATTATCCGCAGCCTGTAAATCTTTGGGCTCCATTCCTTTTTCAATTGGAATCTTTTCATCATAAAGAATTGTCTCGATTGGGGTCGGATCTTCAGCAGAAAGACCGTAACGTTTGATTAATTTCTGATGCGCCCGTGGCGTCATAATATGATAGCTGACTTTGGCCTCAAGAGTAAGTTTTTCTCCGTCAGACGGAATCCAGTACGAAAAAGAAAAATTTCTTTCTTCAAGAGGATTGAGACGGTTGTCGTAATATTCGAAAATGACCGGTTTCCAGATGAGCCACCTCCCTATTGTTTTTAGGGAATGTTGAACTCTTTGACCTTTACCATTCGTGACGGTAAATTCAACCGTAAAATAGCGATCAGGGTCACCGGTCGGGAGGTTATGTCCCGCTCCCCTGTTTTTCAAAGTCAGAACATAATTCGCCTTAACCCCGGGAGCATAGGCCATTCGGTCTGATTTCAATTCGACCTGGAGTGCCCTTTGAAGCATTTCGGGCCGGTGCCCCCCCCACCATAAATGTTGGCGGACTTCCCTGACCGGACCGCCGGGGACCAAAGCCCTTTCTATTTTCGGCATATGACAGTCCTGGCAAATTATCCCCTTTTTTGCGTAAGGTCCGTTTTCCCACTCCACCTGCGTATTACAGGGGTTGCCCCTGTAAAACATGAATTTTTCCTTCGGGACATGATGACAGTCTAGGCAAAGCCGGGCGGTTCGAAATCTCGGATCAAACGCCGTCGGATGCGGGGCCTGGAGGTCATTAAATGGACCATAGATCGTTCCGTTTCGAAGATGACAGGTCGCGCAAGAGATTCCCTCCTCACGGAATTGAGGATCAAAGCGGGGATTCTTGATTCTAACGGGCCGGTCTGCCCTTTGATTCTGCAGCGCCTGTATTAGAAACTCCTGTTGATTTTCAACCGGAGTGTGGCAGTTCAGACAAACCCAAATCTGTTGATCTTTTTTCCAATAAGCCTGAAAAAAGGGATCTTTCCAGGCGTTCCCGTGAATGGATCCTTCCCACTCCCGGTAAATTTCAGTGTGACAGACGCCGCAGTCACTTGCTTTAATTCCAGTCAATCCGGCCGGAATGGCCTGGTAGGGAATGGGTTTATTAAACGGCGGTGCAATTTTAAAGATAACGGGAGAATAAATAAAATGATTGTACCCTTCAAAAAGGAGAAATCCGATCAAAACAAGAATCGATGCCCCTATTATCTTTTTCACGCCCTGACGACCTTCTTGCTTGTGGATTCCAGGCTGAGCTGACGCAATAAAGAGAGATTTTCTTTATCTTCCTTGTCCGTGTCCCCTTTAGGAGTCTCCAAAACCATCGGAATTTTCTCGAAGCGACAATCGTTCATCAGAAACCGAAACGCTTCAATGCCGAGATATCCTTTTCCGATATGTTCGTGCCGGTCTACCCTGGAAAGATAGTCCTTTTTAGAATCATTCAGGTGAAACGCCTTGATCCATTCTAAACCGATCTTCTGGTCAAATTCTTGAAAAGTTCTGTCATATCCTTCTCGCGTGCGAATATCATAACCTGCAGCAAAAATATGGCAGGTATCCACACAGATCCCCATTTTTTCGCGGGAATCCAGCAAATCCAGGATATTTCTCAAATGTTCGAACCGGTAACCGATATTGGTCCCCTGTCCGGCCGTCGTTTCCATGAGCAGTTTAACCTGAAACCCCGGGTTCTTTTCGAAAATGTCGTTCAGGCTTTTGGCGATGATACGGCATCCCTCTTCTTCACCTGCGCCAAGATGAGAACCGGGATGAAAAACAAGATAAGGAAGGCTGAGTTGATCACATCGATCGATTTCATCCAGGAAAGCGTGGATCGATTTTTGCCGGTCCCCTTCTTTCGGGCTTCCGAGATTTATCAGATAGGAATCGTGTACAAGAATGCTAAATTCTCCCCAGCTTTTCTGTTTTTCCTTAAACTGGCCTATTTCGTCCTTTTGAAGCGGCTTGGCCTTCCACTGGTTTGAGTTTTTACTAAAAATCTGCAGCGCTTCACATTGAGCCTCTTTTCCACGTTCGATGGCTTTGTAAAGACCGCCGCTGATTGACATATGGGCGCCCAATAACATAGAGTATTCCTTTCAACGGCCCGGTTCTCATCGAGCCCATACCGGAATGCCCGTTTCAGGCCAGGCATCCCTTCAATCATTCGCTTGAGGAGGTCATAAAGGAAGGTTAACCCGCTCAATTTAAGAGCCGGAAATTGTGGTTTTTCAATAGGTTAATTATGGAGTAAGGATCTGGCGATAGTCAAGGCGCTTTTTCATCCGGTCGCCTCAGCTACCTATTTTTGCATTAGATCTTTAGAATTACGCTATCAAAAGGATCCTTTGAAATTATTTTTGCGATGGTTAATCAATACTGTGGGAATTCTATTCGCAGGATATCTCGTCCAGGGAATTTACCTTGAGGGCTACCTGACTGCAGTTGTCGCCGCGGGTGTTTTGGGTGTGATCAATGTTCTTATCCGTCCGATTCTCATTTTGCTGACGCTTCCATTGAACATTCTCACATTGGGGCTATTCACATTTGTTCTTAACGGATTCATCTTTTACTTTATCGGAAATGTCGTAAAAGGCATGGCAATCGCCGGCTTTTGGCCCGCCTTCTTCGGAGCGCTGATTATATCTGTTGTCAACGGGATCGCCCATTTTTTCTTCTTTTCTTCTTCTCACGTAGAGAGGCCCTACCGCACCTAATCAGGCCTTTCGAAGCCAAATTGACTTTTGCCTGGCAAATATCCTATAGTTTCTATAGCTGATATTGCGTTTGAGTTACCCCATGATTTCTAAAGTGTTTAGCAGTGCGGTCTATGGCCTCGATGCTTTTCTTGTCGAAGTTGAGGTCGATCTCGCCCAGGGCCTACCTCATTTCTCAATTGTTGGGCTTCCCGATGCTGCGGTCAAAGAAAGCAAAGACCGGGTTCGGGCGGCCCTTAAAAACACAGGATTTAATTTTCCGGTTAAAAAGATTACAGTCAATCTCGCTCCCGCCGATCTCAAAAAGGAGGGTTCCTCATTCGATCTTCCGGTTGCCATTGGAATCCTCGCGAGTGACGGCGTTGTTCCCCTGAATCCGGTTCAGAACTATCTATTTGTCGGTGAGGTCTCCCTGGATGGCAGAATCAAACCGGTTAGGGGTGCTCTCTCAATTGCCATGTTAGCCCGGGAGGCTAAATTTAAAGGTCTGATTCTACCCGCTGACAACGCCCAGGAGGCGGCCGTGGTAAAAGGTCTGGATGTATTCGGGATCCATACCATTCCGGAGGTGGTCGAATTTCTTGCCGGAAACCAGAAACTCTCACCCGTTGAGTTTGATTCGGAATTACTTTTTCAAAATCAGTTACAGTGCTTTGAAGATTTCATCGATGTGAAAGGACAGGAGTCGGCAAAAAGGGCTCTCGAAATTGCTGCTTCAGGCAGTCACAATGTTTTGATGGTTGGACCACCCGGTTCCGGAAAAACCATGCTGGCCAAAAGAATGTCCGGAATACTTCCCCTGCTTCATTTTGAGGAAGCACTGGAAACAACACGTGTTCACAGCGTCGCAGGACTCATGTCGCGAGATCAACCGTTGTTAACTCATCGTCCCTTTCGATCGCCCCATCACACAATTTCGGATGCCGGACTGATCGGTGGGGGCCAATTTCCAAAACCGGGTGAGGTCAGTCTCGCCCATAACGGAGTTCTTTTCCTGGATGAACTCCCGGAATTTAAAAGAAACGTTCTGGAGGTTCTTCGACAGCCACTTGAAGAAGGCCAGGTCGTTATTTCCAGAGCCTCGGCGTCTCTTGCTTACCCTGCCCGATTCATGCTGATTGCCGCGATGAACCCCTGTCATTGCGGTCATCTGGGGGATCCGCTTCATCCCTGCGTCTGTTCGGCTTCGCAAATTCAAAAATACAGGGCTCGCGTTTCGGGACCCCTTCTTGACCGCATCGATATTCATATTGAAGTTCCCGCCGTCAAGTTTAAAGAACTTTCAAGCGACAGAACAAAGGAAACGTCTTTTGAAATCAGAAAAAGAGTCGTGGCAGCAAGGGAGATTCAGAAAGAGCGCTTCCACAAAGATGGCATTTTCTGCAATTCCCAGCTTAAACCAAGACATTTCAGGAAATATTGCGAATTGGACACGTCTACCCGGAAGCTGATTTCGTTGGCCATGGAAAAGTTGGGTCTTTCAGCCCGTGCCTATAATCGGATTTTGAAAGTCTCACGGACCATTGCAGATTTGGATCAAAACGAAAAAATTCTTCCTGGGCATGTCTCCGAAGCAATCGGATACCGGAATCTGGACCGACGCAACCGGCTCTGACAATGTGGTTGCCCTTACGGCATCATGGTTCTTTTTAATTTAGCGACCCTCATTGAGAGTCCCTTTTCAGAACAAATAAATCTTCGAACCTATTGGAGGAACTTATGTCAAAAAAAAATCCGGACAAGACTCAAGTATCCGTCGAAGTTCATGCAGAGGGCAAGCCTTTCATTGACAAATCATTGAATGAGCGGATTGCCCAAAAAGCTTATGAAATTTATCTGAATAGAGGACGAATTGACGGCTACCACGTTGAGCACTGGTTAGAAGCAGAGAAGATTGTTCTTTCCGAAATCGGCTCCAAGGATTTTATGAGACAGTGGCTCAAGACAGTTGTCGGTTAGAAAAAATGTCATTACAGTTCCCAGGGATAGCCAATGAAGACACAAGGCAATGTCCCTTCCGATCCGGTGGCCAGATCAGCCCTGAAGACGACCCCTGAAGCGGTCACCATGCGCAGACCGAATCCTGCGGACGACCGCCAAACGTCGCCCGGCTGACTCGGCTCATCTGCAGTGCTTCCCGTCTCATAAAAGAACGCAAGCTGCCACGAATTGCGAATATCCCTCATGATAAAAATGTCGAAAAAGGTCGATTCATCTGTCAAATTCCACCGAATTTCGGATCCGTAAAAAAGGGTGTGGGACCCTTGATACCTCATGTTGGGATACGATCGCAGACGATTGAATCCGCCCAAAGTCGTGGCTGTTCCATAGGTATTGCCCACGACCGTGTTTTGAATAAAGTGAGTGCAGTCTGCGGCTTGGGGCGGAGCCAGCGCAGAACAGTTGAGTCCCAGAGTCGATTCTATCGTGGACGGATTGGTGTCCCCTTTCTGATCGACATGTGCATCGGAGCGCAAAAAGCTGAATGCCCAAGTGCTGCGTCTTCCAAGAGGAAAATAGGCCGATGCATTGTAATCCTGGAGATAGAAGTCCGGGCCCATTTCTCTCGGAGGCGTCATCGTCCGGCTGATGTCCAGGCGGAATCCTCGTCTCGGATCGGCGTAATCATCAGTCAGATCCAGCCGAGTCCCAACCAGGGCGACGTGGCCTCGTTCTACGGGCGCGTTCTGGCTCTGGACAATGACATTGCCATCCCGGTCGCGAATGCTCTTCAGCTGCGTGCTTCCTTCATAATACGCTCCGTAGAACTCAAAGCGCCGGTCAAAAAATGTGGCGGTCAGCCGGGAACCATAATAGGTAATATCTCCCAGCTCGATATTCGTATAATCGGATTGATCGGTATTCATTCCCCGCTGGCTGTAGTTCTGGATATTCGCGGAACTGATTTTGCTAAAGCCACTGTCGAGAATGAGCATCTTCGGAAGAATTTGCACATCTGCCAGACCTACCGCAAGTCCGATAATTTGGCCGCCAAACAAGATGCCGTACGCATCAGTGTGAGTTCCGGCAATGTTACTGGCGCCTCCCACCAGTCCAACACCCGAACCAATTCCTGGCAGACTGTAGGGATAAGGAAAAACCGCATAGCCAAACTCGGTTGAAAACTGGGACTTCCGTCGCTCTGGAATCACCCCGGCATCGGCAATGCTGTTCAAGAACAGTATGAAGGCGATGGCCACGAGTAATCTTTGTCCGCAATTCCCGATCATTTTCCCTCTTGTTTTAAGAACGTCGATTTCTGAAACTATCCCCCGCAAATACGGACCAGCGTTTCGGCGGGAGGGCCCTTTAATCCTTCTTTTTTCGCGGAATCACAGTCCAGAATAAGGAGATAATCCACCAGTTTTTCCAATGCGGCATATGTAAACTTTTGATCGTAACCCGCGGGCATAATCGAATGTTCCGAATTTGAATGATAGATAAAATCTGGCGAAATAAAATGATCCGGAGATACGATGGACTCCATCACATATTCTCTCGGAGAGTGGGCAGATGCCTTTCCGGTTTTTAAACGCAACTGATATTCAGGGGAGGCAAGCCGTTTTGGAGCAAGCACTTTCTCGATCAAAATAGGCCCCAGGGTTCCCGTTTTCCAGAGCATTCCGGGGATCTGGTGGCAGGAGGAACATCCCATTTTTTCAATGATTTGTTCCGGCGAATCGGTCTCAAGCGCCAGCTTTGGGGTCATGTGAGATGCCATACCAGCCATGTGATCTTGCGTTTGAGGAAGCCCGGATTCATACAATGAATAGAATGCGGTGATTAACAGAAGAAATCCCACCATAACCTGAAGAGATTGTCCCTTTTGAAAAAAGGAGGAGGTCAGGAAAAAGAAGACGGAGAATAAAAGAAAAGCAAAAACGAAGAGAAATGGGTTCATTCGAAAACCCCTGTGCAAGATCGACTCCTGAGCGCCGTTCCTGGTCTACTGTGTCATGACTTTCCATTGGGGAAAATTCCACCAGATTCCGATTGGCGTCACTCTTACTCCGGTAAATCTTTTTGCAAGTATGGGAAGAGACTGAGGATAATACAAGAAAGTATAGGGCTGATCGTCCGCGATCAGGGCATGAATTTCGTGATAAATCTGTTTTCTCTTTTCCTGATCACAGACTTTTCTCCCTTCAATCAAAAGCTGGTCCACTTTTGGATTTCGATAGGAAATAAAATTAAACTCTCCTTCTTTCGTCTTCTCGGAGGACCAGATATCGTATGGGTCCGGTTCCTGACCTAATCCCCATCCGAGAATAATGGCTTCAAATCTTTTCTTGTCGATAAACTGGTGAAGAAGCGCCTGCCATTCCAGAACTTGAATATTGACTTTGATACCAATCTGTTTCAGATTGGACTGAATGATTTCCGCACTTTTTTTTCTTTCTTCATTTCCTTGATTCGTCAACACGGTAAATTCAAACCGGCGGCCCTTTTTCTCGAGAATCCCATCGGCTCCCGGCTTCCATCCCGCCTCGGCTAACAAGGTTTTCGCTTTTCCCGGATCATATGGGAAGGGTTTGATCTCAGGGTTGTAAGCCCAAGATTCGGGAAGAAAAGGACCCGTCGCAATTTTCCCGTAGCCCAGCATGACACCATCAATGATATCCTGCCGATTAATTGCATACGTGATTGCACGTCGAATCATCTTATCTGAGAACAGGGGGTTAAGATGATTAAACCCCAGGTAAGTGTAGGAAAAACTGGGGTATTGATACTTATTAAAACTATTTTTGAAATAGGACGTTTCGGTCTGCTTTTGGTACTGAAGCGGGCTCAATCCCATATAGTCAAGATTTCCTGATTTCAGTTCGAGAAACATCGTAGCGCCATCCGGGATAATCCTGAAGAGATATTCCTGTATATCGGGGGTTCCTTCGAAATAGGCCGGGTTGGAAGTGAGAACGATTTTTTGTTGAGGAACCCACTCCTTAAAACGGTACGGACCAGTTCCAACCGGATGTTGATTGAACGAATCCGTTTGAAGATCTTTCCCGACTAGAAGATGTTTGGGAATGATGCCCATCCCCCAGTTCGCAAGACCGGGGGCAAATGATTCTTTATAGGTGACCTCGATCTGATAGGGATTGACGATTTTGACCTGATTCACTTTGTCAAAACCACCACTGTACGGAGTGGCAACTTTAGGGTCGATAATTTTCTCATAGGTAAATAGGAGATCTTCTGCGGTAAGCTCTTTCCCGTCGTGCCATTTGACCCCTTTGCGCAGGTGAAAGGAAACTTTTTTACAATCTGGAGAAGCTTCAAACGTCTCTGCCAGGTCAGGAACGAGCATCAGATCGGGGTCGTATTTAACCAACCCATTAAAAATCCATCCTGATATTTCAGCTGAGGCACCATCCGAGGCAAGAATCGGGCTTAATTTCTGGGCATCAGCGATCGATCCGACCGAAATCGATTTTGGATTTTTAGCGAAACCGTTATTTGGAGAGGACAACACCAGAAGAAGGGTCAAAACCAGACCGAATCTTGTATCAATCATCTTATTTTTTTTCCGGAGAAGGGGTCGGGATTCCGGTCGAAACGGCAGGGGGTCCAGGAACCGCGGCTGAACTCGAAGGCGCAGGCGGCTGAGGAGCTGGGGGCAACGATGCCTGCGGAGCCGGAGAAACCGGTGCCGGTGAGGGAAGGGTCGCAGGAATTGAAGAAGCGGATGAGGGAGCCGCTGTGGAACTGTTCATAATAGAATGTTCTCCAGCCCGTTCTCGCGACAAAAACGCCAAACTCAGGGAGGTGAGCATAAAGATGACGGCGGCACCCACGGTCATTTTACTTAAAAAAGTGGCAGCGCCGCGGCTTCCAAATATCGTCTGGCTAGAACCCCCGAATGACGCTCCAATCTCCGCTCCTTTTCCGGCCTGAAGCAATATGGCTCCAATCATGATGAAACTGACAAAAAGATGGATGATGATTAAAAAAGTATACATTTAAATTTCCTTCCTGATGGGTGTTAGGACATGCGCGTTCGTGATTTCTTTGTTCTTTTAATTTTCCAGTTTTCTTCAACGGCAGAAATAATCTTTTGAAAAGATTCTTCCTTTTGACTTGCGCCTCCGACCAGAAATCCGTCAATTTCAGGTTCTTGAATCAAGGCTTCGCAATTTTCAGGATTGACACTTCCTCCATACAAAATTCGAATTTCCGACGCGGTCGGCTTCCCAAAAAGGTTTTCAATCTTATTTCGTATAAAATGGTGCACTTCATTGGCCTGCCAGGGCGAGGCGGTTTTACCTGTACCGATCGCCCAGATCGGTTCATAGGCCAGGACCGTCCCCGCAACCTGTTTGGGTTTGAGGCCTTTCAATGCCTCATCTATCTGATCTTCCACTAGATAAAATGTCCGGCCGGCCCTCCGGACGGAAAGGGTTTCCCCAATACAGACCACAGGCGTGATCTTGTGTTTATAAGCACTTTCCAGTTTGCGGCGAACCTGGGTATAGGTCTCTCCAAAATATTGACGCCGTTCAGAATGCCCGAGAATCACCCACTGGCATCCCGCTTCCTTAATCAAGACAGGCGAGATTTCACCGGTATAAGCCCCCGCATCTTCCCAATGCATATTCTGGGCGCCGAGTTGCACCCGGCTATTCACACACTCAGAAGAAAAAAGGGAAATCGCCGTAAAAGGGGGCGCGATGACCACTTCCGATTCGGTCACCTGTTCCAGCATCGGGAGGAACTGCTTGATATACTCTTTCCCGTTCTGGAGGGTCATGTTCATTTTGAAGTTTCCCATGATAATCGGTCTTTTCACCCCAAACACTCCTTATTTAGATTCATCAATCAACTCGATTCGGAAGTACCGCAAGTCCGGGTAGAATCTTCCCTTCCAGGAGCTGGAGGGTCGCCCCTCCTCCCGTTGAAATAAACGAAAGGTTTTCAGATTCTCCTGCCCGGTGAACGGCAAGCGCGGTATCTCCGCCGCCGACGATACTGAGGGCATAAGCATTTCCAACGGCATGGGCAATGGAAAATGTCCCTCTTGAATAGGCATCCATTTCGAATAGTCCCATGGGACCATTCCACAAAATCGTCTTGGCGTTTGTCAACGCCTCCGAAAAGAGTTTCACAGATGCAGGACCGATGTCGAGCCCCATCCATCCTTTTGGAATTTCCTGAACGGGCAATATCTTGGTCTCAGCGCCAGGCTCGAGACTATTCGCGACCACGCAATCCACCGGAAGGTAAAATTTGATTCCTTTTGAAATGGCATGATCTTTGATTTCAAGAGCGAATTTCATCACATCCGGTTCAACCAACGATTCTCCCACTTCGTAGCCCATTGCACGAAGAAATGTAAATGCCATGCCGCCGCCAATAATGACTTTATCAACTTTCTTCCCCAGATTTTCAATGACCCCTATTTTTCCCGAGACTTTTGCCCCTCCGAGAATCGCGACAAAGGGACGGGGCGGATTTGCAACCGCTCCTTCGAGATATTCAATCTCTCTTTTCATTAGAAATCCAACGGCAGTCGTTTTGATGAATTTTGTAATCCCGGTAATGGAAGCATGGTCACGATGGACCGCACCGAAAGCATCATTGATATAAATATCTCCTAAGGAGGCGAGTGCTTTCGCAAACTTTTCGTCATTTGCTTCTTCACCCGGATGGAATCTGAGATTCTCCAGCAAGAGAACTTCGCCCGGATCCAGTCGAGAACACCTTTCTTCAACCTCAGGTCCAACGCAATCGGGGAGGAATTCTACTTTTTTTTCCAGAAGCCGTCCTAAACGTTTGGCCACCGTATTTAAACTGCATTGGGGATCAGGTTTCCCTTTCGGCCGGCCAAGGTGAGAACAAAGTATGACCTTGGCTCCTTCATCGATCGCATAGTTAATCGTCGGTAAAGTGGAGCGGATTCGGGTGTCATCGGTAATATTCAGATTGGAATCGAGAGGCACGTTAAAATCGGCCCGGATGATGACTCTTTTTCCTTTAAGTCTCAAATCCTCGATGGTAACCTTATTCATGTTCATGGAAGTCATTTGCCTCAATCGCGTTTCAAATCAATGATAAACATCGATTAAATATATTTATTCCGGATGATCAGCCGGGTCAGATCTTGAAGTCGCCGTGAAAACCCATATTCATTGTCATACCAGGCCAGAACTTTAACCATTTTTTTATTGATGACTTTTGTCAGGGACGCATCCAGAATTGAAGAATGGCTATTTCCGTTAAGATCAACGGATACCAGGGGTTCTTCGGTATATTCCAGAATTCCCTTCAGCTCATTTTGAGACGCCTTTTTAAAAAGTTCATTTATTTCAGGTGTTTCCGACTCCCGATTGACATCGACTACCAGGTCAATTAAAGAAACATTGGGAGTCGGAACCCGGATGGCCATTCCTTCCAGTATTCCGTGGATTTCAGGGATGACTTCCCCAATGGCCTTGGCCGCTCCCGTCGAAGTCGGAATCATTGAAACGCCCGCGGTTCTTGCCCTGCGCAGATCCTTATGCGGAGCATCCAGGACATGCTGATCATTGGTGTAGGAATGGACCGTCGTCATCGAGCCCCGTTTGATTCCAAGGGGGAGAAGCACCTTAATCAGGGGGGCCAGGCAATTCGTCGTACATGAGGCATTGGAAATAATATGGTGGCTCTGAAGGAGCTTGTCGTGATTGACTCCCATGACGACTGTCAAATCAGGGTTTTTGGCGGGCGCCGAGATGATCACTTTCCTGGCCCCGCCTTTCAAATGTTTATCAGCCCCTGCGCGGTCTGTAAATTTTCCAGTCGCCTCAATAACCAACTGGATTTTTTCTGTGCTCCAGGGAATTTTTTCCGGATCCCTTTCATTGATGACTTTGACCTCTTCTCCATTGACGAAAATTGACTGATTTCTTGCCTCAACATGCGCGTCAAGCGTCCCATGAACTGAATCATATTTCAAGAGATGGGCCAACGTTTTTGGATCCCCCAGGTCATTGATCACGGTGATCTTATAATCCGTCGCTTTCAGGGATTGACGAAAGAAAATTCTGCCTATTCTCCCGAAGCCATTAATACCGATTTGAATGCTCATGTATGAAACTTTCCCCTAATGTATGACAAAAGAATTCTATTTTTGGAGGGAGTTTTTAAAATATATCGCATGAGAGTTTGAGAGTCAATTGATTAAAGCCGGAATTTTGCCCACTGAAAGCGCGAGCGGAGCTGTCAGGAAAAGGAATAGATTTTCGTTCGCAGAAAAACGGCGGGACTCATAATCCAGACCCCTTCAAATTTCTTCAGGGGTTGAAGCTGTTTGGAATCCATGGAAATAATAAAGCTGGCTTTTCCTTCTACGGCACACTCCAAAATCCGGTTTGTCTCCTTTTTGTCCGGAAAGACCTTTGCCCGATGATGCGTTTCTACGACCTTTGCCAGTTTCGAGATGTTTTTAATGACATGATCTATCTCATCATTCTTATATTTCAATTTTTGTTTCATAAATTTTCTAAGTTCTTGCAAAATAAAAGAGGAGGTGACTAACATCATCTCTCCTCTTCTTATTTTTTGAAAGATCTGGTCGGAATTGCTTCCGGGAAAAATCAAAGCCGAAGCCAGAATTCCCGTATCCAGAACGATTTTTGGAGGTTTACTTTCTGCTCTCATGTACCATTCGTTCTACTTCTTCTTCCGATACGTAAGAAAACTCTCTCGCTTTTTGAGCCGCTTCCATCTGCAATTTTTTCCACTGATGTGTTTCTAAGAACTGCCCCAATGCTTCTCTGACCAAATCATTTTTGGTCACTTTCTCCTCTTTGGCGATTTTTTCAGTCTCTTTTATCATTTTTGGAGGGAGGGAGACCGTCCAAGATTTTACAGTGCTCAATAAAAACCTCCTTCATTAATAAACAGTTTGAAAAGTTAAAGTGATGTTGAATTTAACACCATCATAAATTATTTTTGTAGTTAAATCAAGGGGTTTTTAGCCTTTTCCATGCAAAATGGGTCCCTTAAATCAGAGGAAAGAGATCCCGGCCAGAAACTTTGACCATCAAGAATTTTTTGAACTCAAAAAGGTCTTAAATTTATAAGTTATTGATAAATAAATATTATTTAATTATCCATTTGGTAGAAATCAGAATAGGAGGGAACTTTCTTCGAAACGTCTTCCTGCGGAGGTTCAAAGCCTTTAATGAACGGTTCCGTAATCGTATTGTCGCCACTACTTTGGAGACCGGTCTGAGGATTGATCTTTGCGTAGACAATTTTTTCAGGTATGGAAAAGGAACGGTCAGGTAAAATTGTCAGAGCCTGGCGCATAAAAGAGATCCAGATTGGCAATGCGGCCGATGCACCCGCTTCCCTGTCGCCCAACGATCTCCGGTCGTCAAATCCAACCCAGACTCCTGTAACAATATTCGGGGTATATCCGATAAACCAGGCATCACCAAAATCATTGGTGGTTCCCGTCTTGCCGGCCACCTGCCTACCCAATTCACGGGCTCTCTGTCCCGTCCCTTTTTGGACAACATCCTCAAGCATATTGGTAATCATATAAGAGACTTCTTTTGAGACAGCCTCGCGAGGATGAAGCTCATGCTTCTCAAGGAGATTGCCGTTAGAGTCAATGACCGATTCAATAGAATAAGGATCATTATAGATCCCCTGGTCCGCATATACGCTATAAGCAGAAGTTAATTCCAGGACTCCCACGCTCGAGGTTCCCAGTGCGAGTGAAAGGTCTCGTTGAAACGAAGAGGTCATTCCCAGTTTTTTCGCAAAATCGATCGCTGTCGGTATGCCGATCTCTTCGAGCAACTTGATTGTAGCAAGATTTCGGGAATGAGCCAAAGCCTCCCGCAATGAGATCGGGCCGTAAAATTTTCCTTCATAATTTTCCGGCTTCCAGGTTTTGTTTAACTCCGAATCGGTATAAATAACTGGAGAATCAATCACCACATTAGACGGACTTTTCCCTTTTTCAAGTGCGGCGGCATAAATGATCGGTTTGAAAGCAGATCCGGGTTGCCTTTTGGCCAATACGGTGCGGTTAAATTCACTTTTTTTAAAATCATACCCCCCTACCATCGCTTTAATTCCTCCGGTGGCCGGATCAAGCGCGATCAGCGCTCCTTCGACCAAAGGATCCTGCTCCAGACTAAAATTATATTCTCCCGTTGCGGGATCATATTTTTTTAGACTGAGTTTTATCTTGTTCCCTTTTTTTAAGATCAGTTTCGCAGAAGCTTTGTCCAGATAGGTGACATCGTTCCTAAGATCTTTCCCGTGAAGGCCTTTTCTTGCCCAAAGCATTTCTTCAAGCTTGATTCTCCCCGATATTCCTTTAGCCTCAATCCGGGCAAACTGATCCTCGACCGAAATAACAATCCCTTCAAAAATTTCATCTCTCCCAAAGGGATTCCCCTGAATCAGAGGGCCCTCCTTTTTCTTCATGTTTTCAACAGATTCGACCTGTCCGATCGGTCCTCGAAATCCTTGCCGTTTGTCCAAGGCACGGAGTCCCTCTTTGATAGACTGCGTCGCTGAACTCTGCATCTGACTATTTAACGGGGTATTTACAATGAGGCCCCCTTTATAAACCGCCTCTTCGCCGTAGTTAGACATCAGGTATTGCCGGATATATTCCATGAAATAGGGGGAGACCTCGTCCTCTTTCTGGATCTTCTGGAAGGTCAAATTCTGTTTAAAAGCCTCCTGAGATTGTTCCTCGGAAATGAAGCCCGATACCACCATTCTTTTCAAGACAACTCCCTGTCTCTGTTTGGCTCGCTCCGGATAAAGGTAGGGTGAAAGATCAGAGGGTCCTTTCGGAAGACCCGCTATAAAAGCTGATTCTGCGAGTGTCAATTCGCTGACGTCCTTTCCAAAGTAGACTTTAGATGCTGCCTGAACACCGTAAGCACCGTTACCCAGATAGATTTGATTCAGATAGGTTTCAAGAATTTCATCTTTTGAAAGCACCGATTCGATCTGCATCGCGAGAAAAAATTCTTTAATTTTTCTTTTAATTTTTTTTTCAGGAGAGAGGAAAAGAGATCGAGCCAGCTGCATGGTTATTGTGCTCCCCCCTTCCTTAAAGTGAAGCGTTCGAATGTTGTTAAGGGTCGCTTTTAGGAAGCGCCAGTAGTCAAAACCACCATGTTCCATGAAACGGCTATCTTCGACAGCAATAATCGCCTGAAAGAGATGCTTGGGTATCTTGATCAAGGGGACAGGAGTGCGCCGTTCAATCGCGAAGTGACCGATCTGAACCCGGTTCTCATCGTAGACGCGAGTCGAGGCACTTGGCTTATACGTCCTCAGCCCTTCAATTGACGGAAGATCTCTGAGTAAAGACCAGATAAAACCGGCACACCCGAGAAGAACGATAAGAAAACAAGCAAGTAGAAGCAGGAGAATCTTTTTTTTATTGCTCTGATTTTTAAAGGGTATTTTATTTAAAGCAGGGTTGAGCTGGCCGTCGTCATGTCTACCATTATAAGGCATAGGAGTAACCCAATTGTAGAGGACCTCCAGATCGATGTCAAATAATCACGAACTGGATTTGACCTTTTAACCCTGTTACAATGAAAACATTTAGAAACAACACGGTCTGAGACTGAATAATGAGCAGCACCCAACTCTATCCCCGCCTGGTCAACCAGCCGTTTGGCGATCCTGGACTTTATATCGACATCAAGTGGGAACACCGGGGAATCCTTTTCGACCTGGGTAACAACAGTCCCCTTTCGCCCACAGCGGTATTGAAAATTTCTGATGTCTTTATTTCACATACCCATATGGACCACTTTATCGGATTCGACCGGTTCTTAAGAATCGTTTTGAGCCATCCCAAAACGATTCGGTTTTACGGTCCTCCCGGATTGATTAAAAACATCCAGGGAAAACTCGCCGGATATACCTGGAACCTGACCGGAGAGTACGCTTTAAATCTGGAAATCACAGAACTCCATCCGGACAAGAGAATCATGACATCCCTTAAGGCCTCCCGGCATTTCGAGCCCGAATCTCTCCAGTCACTTCCCTTTACGGAAGAGCTCCTGAAAGAACCGCTGATCTCCGTTTTTGCAATCGCATTGGACCATAAGATCCCCTCACTCGCTTTCAGTTTAAACGAACGGTTTCACATCAATATTATCAGGGAAGAGCTGGATAAAGCAGGCTTTGCACCTGGAAATTGGCTCAGGAAATTAAAAGAAGCGATCTGGGGAAACCTCGGGGCAGAGACCTTGATAGAAATTCCGGTGAAAAAGGGAATGGGAGATGAAGAATCCAGCAAAACTTTTCAGCTCAAAGAGCTTTCATCACTTTATACGGTGACAAAGGGACAAAAAATTTCATATGTCGTCGATACGCTTTATTCCAGCGAGAATGAAGAAAAGATTATCCGGTTAGCGTCGGGCTCTACCTCCTTTTTTTGTGAATCTCCTTTTCTGCATCGAGATGTCGATCAGGCCTCGGCTCGTTTTCACTTAACCGCGCGACAAGCCGGAATACTCGCTCGAAAAGCAGGTGTGGATTCCTTTCAGGTATTTCATTTTTCACCCCGATATGCCGGTGCTGAAAAAGAAATTTATGAAGAGGCCATGAACTCTTTCAAGGAAAAGGGATAACGGGTTAACATGCGCGAACATCGCTGGGAAAGCCTGGAACCACTTGATTTTGATCATTTGATGCTGGTTTGCGAGAAGCTTAAAGCTTCTGGCTTAAAAACTCGCGAAATCGATGAAGACCGGGCCTGTTATTTTGACGAATTCTCGGTCGAACGACTGGATGAAGTGAGCCGTCTTTCTCCGTGGGTGATGGACGAGTTGACGCTTGTTGAACTGAACAGGGAATGGAAGGGGGATTTTTTTCTTTTGGCGGGGCGGCATCATGATCTTTTTCGGATGCACGAGAGGATGGAAGCCTATTTATCCATCTCCCATCTCTGGAAAATACCTTCCCTTCCAGAATTTGACTGTCATGAACCGGAGGCGGTCGTCTGGATCGGATTCCGGGATACCCATGGATTTATCCGGATCCGGTTGATTCCTAAACAGATCATGACCCCCGGCGAGACACCCTCTGAAAAAAAGTTGAATCATTTTCTCTCGGAGAGGAGTCTGATTTTTTCTCTCATCGTTGCCGAGTTGGAACTGCCGATTTCTGTGGAAAGAGCTGAACGATCGGTAACCTTTTTCTCCACGGATCCGTCTGCCCTGGTTTCGTCAACATGGCCAGACGCCTTGGGTCCCTGCCAGTTTGAATTTGTCGTAACGGATCGCTATTCCCTGCTCGTTCCGGCGAGCCGTTTCGTCTTAAAGTTCGGAATGCCCTTGTCCCCTTTAAGAACGTTCTTGTCCGGGTTTCCACTTAATCATCTGGAACAATTTCATTCTCTTCAGCCGGATTCAGAGCTCTTTTACCGTGGCTTTATTCAGGCGCCCATTACAGATCTTCCCGAGATTATTTCTGCCGTCAGTCCGAACGGAAAAGGATTGATTAATCTCTGCGATTTTCAAATTGAAAAACTGTTCTCAATGCGTATCCGAGTCGAAGGCGTATTGGGCATTATCGGAGATAGGAATGGTTATAAATTAGAAGCACGTTTAAATAGACTCCCCTCGACAAAAACAGAAACAATGACTTGGCTTCAAAATCGGATCGGAATGCCTCTGGTTTATTCACCCCTCCCCGTATTTTGACTGATACCCTCTCCTGGAATCCCTCCTTAAACGGCTAGAAGCGACTTGATTTCCTCATCGATTGCCTCGGGCTTATCCGCAGGCGCAAATCGTTTCACAACATTTCCTTTACGATCAATCAGGAACTTTGTGAAATTCCATTTAATCGCTTCGGTTCCCAGTATGCCTGGCTTTGCTTTGACTAAAAATTGATAGAGCGGGTGGGCGTTTTGTCCATTGACTTCAATTTTTGAAAAGAGCGGAAACTTAACTCCAAAACTTGTTTCACAAAAATTCTTGATATCAGAATCTTTCCCCGGTTCCTGTGCACCAAACTGGTTGCAGGGAAATCCGAGAACGATAAGCCCCTCGACCCTATATTTATCGTATAACTTTTCCAGCCCTCCATATTGAGGCGTAAAACCACATTCGCTTGCCACATTGACAATAAGAAGAACCTTTCCCCGATATTCCAAAAACGAGACCTCCCGTCCGTCAATCGATTTGGCCTGGAAATCATAGACTGTCATCGTCATCCCCTTTCTCTCAGATTCCATTCTGATGTTCGGCGAACAAGCTTTTCATTATGAGATGGATTTTGTCATCAGTCAAGCTACCGACAAAAATAGGTTTAATCTATATTCGAATTATGATATAATCAAAACAATTATTTCCCATGGGGATACTAGGATATGGAAAAGGATTTTCAAAATGAAGTCTACCAGCTACACGCCGATATTTGCCAGGCGCTCTCCGATCCCAAGAGGATATTGATCCTGTATGAACTCAGAGAAGGACGCAGATCGGTAGGTCAACTCGCGGCAAACTTGAATTTGAAACAGGCTAATCTTTCCCAACACTTAATGGTCCTCAGAGAACGGGAAATGGTGAAAATGGAGAGACAGGGTACAGCCGTCTATTATTCATTGGTCAATTTAAAGGTCATTGAAGCTCTCGATCTATTGAGGGAAGTGTTGGCCGAAAAACTCTATAAAACAAGCATGTTGGCCAATTCCCTGGCAAACTCCGCCTGATGAACCTGGAAAAAAAATGAACAAACCTCAGATCTCAAAAGCAGATAAAGAGCTCGATTTGACAGGCGACGTCTGCCCGATTACTTTCGTCAAATCAAAATTGATGCTTGAAAAAATGAATACCGGTGAAATATTAAAAGTGACACTAGACTATGCCCCGTCAGCCGTCAATGTTCCAAAAAGTCTTGAACATGATGGACACCAGGTTTTAAGAGTGGATGAAGTTGGAAACGAGCTCTGGGAAGTCCTCGTCAGGAAAGTGTGAAGCGAGACCTTGAAATCATTGTACATCGGCATGCTATTGACAACCAGTCCGGAACACCAAAATACTTTTACGGTTTACCAGCTCGCCAACGCATTTGCACGGGCTCGACATACCGTTGATCTATTTTTGATGGATGACGGCGTCTATCATGCAGAAGTCAATGATTCGAAACGGAAACTCTTCTCAAGATTTAATGAGTTGATTGAAAAAAAAGTGAGAATTTCTCTCTGTGCCATGTCGGCGGAATCCAGGGGACTTGAAATACAAAGTCTCCTTCCCGGGGTCAGTTATTCGAGCCAGACGGAACTCTCCGAGATCGTGAAAAAGTGCGACCGGTTCCTTTCATTTGGATAGATAAAATTGTCAAGAAATGTCGCAGTGATCATACGAAGTTCACCCTTGAATACCCTCAAGAGTGTGGAAGCCTTCCGTTTAAGTATCGGGCTTACCCTTGAAGGAAACCGGGTGGATCTCCTACTCATGGAAGAGGGCGTTTGGAACGCACTTCCCTTCAGGGCTCGAACGGTGGAACGACCGGATGCAGAGCAGTATATTCAGGCGATGGAACTTTGCGGAGTAACGGGCCATGTCGACTGGCAAGAGATTCCTTCCCCTTTTCGTTCTGCGATTAGAGGAGAATTTAGAAAGAAATCAAAAAGAGAAATGATTGACATTATCGATCAGGCTGAGCTGGTCATACCGTATTAAATGAAAACACTTCATATTATAAGAACAATTAATGACCCTCTGGTTCGATCGGTCATCGAAGCCTCTCGCGAAGAAGATATTGCGGTCCTGTTAATGCAAGATGCCGTTTATGGGGACTATCAGATTGGAACAGTTCCACTTTTCGCTTGCCGCGAAGACCTCGCGGCCCGGCAGATTGAAAAAAGGGTTCGTTCGCTCTCGTACGACGAAGTGGCAGAGCTCGTCGCGGAATATGAACGGACGATTGTCTGGTGAAGTCGAGACTCCTTAAAAAGTGTTTGCCATAAGAAAATAGGGGAGAAGATCATCATGTCATTACAACCGAACGTCAAACTGGACTGCAAAGGTTTAAGCTGTCCTTTACCTGTGATCAAAACAAAAAAAATAATTGACGGAATGAAACTGGGGGAAATCCTGGAAATGACTGCTACCGATCCCGGGTCGGTTAACGACATGACCGCCTGGAGCCATCGAACGGGACAGGAACTTCTTGAACATAAGGAAGATCACGGCGCCTATATCTTTTACATTAAGAAAATCAAATAATTTTTCTGCCTTGGAGGTAAGAATATGTCTATTGTGAATAAAGAAGTTCAGGAACTTGTTGATGAGAAACTCAAAGAGGCCATTGAAATCAGACTCAATGGCTGGATCGAACAAAAGGTAAACACCCTGGTCGAGGCACGATTGGCCGCACTGGAGGCAAAATTTAAAAAGGAAGAATCCCGAAAAAAGAGATTTGCGATCGTTGCTTCAAAAGGATCTATGGATATGGCCTATCCTCCCCTAATTCTTGCCTCGACCGCGGCGGCTCTCGATATGGAGGCTGCAATCTTTTTTACCTTTTATGGACTCGACATCATCAATAAGAAAAAATTCAGACATTTGAAGGTTCCCTCTTTGGCGAATCCCGCAATGCCAATTCCGGTCCCAAATTTTATAGGTGCCCTCCCTGGGATGACTGCTATGGCAACGCTCATGATGAAAAGCTGGATGACCAAGGCCCACGTTGCAACGGTCCCGGAGTTAATTGAACTTTGCCAGGAGTGCGGAGTTCGCCTCATCGGATGTCAGATGACAATGGATGTGATGGGTGTAAAGAAATCCGACTTAATCGACGGGATTGAAATCGGAGGGGCCGCAACTTTTCTTGATTACGCCGCCGAAGCCGATATCCCGATGTTTGTTTAACTTTAATTCGAGTTCATCTGGACCTATGCGATTTTCGGCAAAAGCAGAATACGGAGTCTGGGCACTACTTGAATTGGCCCTTAACGAAGGGAGAGGCCCCCTGCAGGTCAGAACCATATCCAAAAGACATCAAATCCCTCTCCGGTTTCTGGAGCAGGTCATGAGCGTTCTGAAGAACGGAGGATTCGTGGAAAGCATCCGGGGCGCTCAAGGGGGTTATCTCCTGGCGCGTTCTCCGAAGGAGATTACGCTGGCAGAAATTGTCCAGAGCATTGAAGGTTCGCTTTCCCCCATGATCTGCATTTCTGAAGGGGAAGATAAACAGTGCTTACAGCCGACAGAACCTCCCGGGTGTGTTTTGAAGGAGGTCTGGTCGGAGGTCCGGAACGCGATCCTGACGGTTTTGAATCGTCAGACCCTTCAGGAGCTTGCCGAACGATACCGTGCTGCGGAACATCATAAGACCATGATGTTCCATATCTAGGCAGACCTCTTTCGTTTCGTTCCTGACTGCTCCTTAAATAACCGTTCAATCTCTATGTCTGCCCGCTATACTCCTCTCTTTTTCGCACCTTTTCCCTCTTTCATAAAAATTCCGACCCTAAACCAGGCCATCCGCCCTTCGATCGATTTTTGACAACTGGCGAATCGGGAGGGATAATTTAGGCGTGACGCTAATCTAACGGAGGAGAAAATGAAGAAACAGAACAAAAAGAAATTAAGCGCACGAAAGGTACCCGTTAAACGCGTAAAAACGGAAAAAAGTATTCCCGGTCCAAACGCCCTGAATTGGGTCGCCCGCGATGAGAAAGTTATTTCCAACTCCTTCACCCGCTACTATCCACTTGTGGTGCAATCGGGCCGCGGCGTCAGAGTTACCGATGTGGATGGTTATGAGTATCTCGACTTTACTTCCGGCCTCGGAACGGCCCTGACAGGGCACTGCCATCCACAAATCGTGAACGCCATTACCGAACAAGCAAAGAAACTCATTCATATGTCAGGAACTGATTTTTATTATTCTTCTCAAATCCGGTTTGCCGAAGAAATCGGAGCCATGATGCCCGCCATGTTGCCTCACAAAGTCTTTTTAAGCAACTCTGGAGCCGAAGCCAACGAGGCCGCGCTCAAACTGGCGCGATTCGCTACCAAAAGGCCGCAGTTTATCGCCTTTCAAGGTGCTTTTCATGGGAGGACCATGGGTGCGCTGGCTCTGACCGGGAGTAAGACGGTACAGAAAAAATCGTTTTTTCCAATGATGCCGGGTGTCACGCATGTTCCCTATCCCAATTGTTATCGATGTCCGATTAATTTGAAGTATCCCAGCTGCCAGGTCGCCTGCGTCGATACGATCAAAGAAGAAATCCTTAAAACGACAATTCCTCCCGATGAAGTCGCCGCAATATTTGTCGAGCCCATTCAGGGAGAGGGGGGCTATGTCGTCCCTCCTCCCGACTATTTTAAGAAACTCAAAACTATAGCTGATGAATACGGTATTTTGATCGTGGCCGATGAAGTTCAGTCAGGTTCCGGTCGAACCGGGCGCTTTTTGGCCATGGAGCATTTCGGAATATCCGCCGATATTGTTACCCTTGCAAAGGGAATTGCATCAGGAATGCCGCTGGGCGTTACGATTTCACGTGAATCACTGATGGCCTGGGGACCGGGTTCGCATGCAAATACCTTTGGAGGTCACCCGATTTCCTGCGAGGCAGCCTTGAAAACACTTGAACTTCTTAAAAATGGGATGATGGATAACGCCGCACGAATGGGTAACTATCTCCTCGAACGTCTTAGGACCATGAAATCGAAGTATCGCCTTATCGGAGATGTCCGGGGACTCGGACTCATGATTGGCATTGAACTGGTGAAAAACCGAGAGACCAAGGAAAGAGCGATAGAAGAAAGAAACGAGGTTATCCAGGCCTGCTTTAGAAAAGGATTTTTGATTGTCGGATGTGGCGAGAATACAATTCGCTTCATCCCCCCGGTGATCATTTCGCTCAAAGAGGCGGATGAAGCCCTTTCTCTTTTTGAAGAGGCTCTTTATGAAACGGAACAAAAGAGATTCCCTCTTAAAAAGGTCGTCTGAAAAATCGGCTCATTTTATTTCTCCATTTTCAATCATTTCGAGCAGATTACCCGCCTGTTCCATTCCAAGCGAATCGGCCTTTTCCAGGTAACGCTTTCCTTTTTCGCGTTCTTTTGCTCTGAGATAACAGACGCCGAGTGAATAGTTGATGTTTGGGTCGTTTTTATACTCGGAATAAATCGGTTCAAGATAGGAAATTGCCGAACGGCAGTCATTTAAGAAATATTGTGCCAGGCCAATGGAATAGCGTGCATGGCTCAGGTAAGGAGATTTTTTTTCCAAATAGAGTTTTTCGGCTGTTTTCAATTCGCGAAGTGCCTCTTCGTTCTTTCCGATTGTCAGGTAGTCCGAGCCGAGTCCATAATACCCTTCCGGATTCTGGGGTTCCATTTCAATGACCATCTTATATTCATCGGCAGATTCCCGAATCCTGTTCTGTAATCGAAAATCGGCTGCGAGCTGTGTATGGGCGGATGCATCTTTCATATTGGCTTCGATTGCTTTCTGGTGCCAATAAATCGCTTCATCCACCTTGTCTCCTTTCTGATAAATCGTTCCTACCTGATCCATTGCGTCACAAAATCCCGGATCGATGGCAATGGCTTTCAAGTAAAAATCGAGCGCCTCCCTGATCTTTTTATTATCGGCAAGAATTTTCGCCTGCCAAAAAGAATCGACAGCCCTGCCCTCTTTAGAGGGACAATATAATTTTGAATCAACCTGAACTTGCGAGGCAGATTCAGCGTTAAATTGCCTCACTGTCAAAAATAAAAGAAGAAAAATAACAACGATTCGTATCAGATTCTGTATCCCATTCATTCCAGTTCACCTTATTTCAGAGACTTCCTTTACTTCCCGAACGGCCCTTTCCCATATCTGACAGCCAGGAAAAGATTCCATAATCCGGAATTTCTATTTTGATCAAGAGGCTGAATGCGGAGGCATTGGGGGCATAAAATGACCCCGTTCAAACGGGCCTCATTATAATCGCTCTTTATAATCAAGGTAAAGGAAAATGATTCTATTTTGATCTTATAAGTATTTTCCGGTCCTCACGCACCAATCGTATTCGTTTGAGGCGGATTCGGCCAACCTGAATTGCGGCTATTCGTTGTCGAGTTCGATGTCGATTTCGTGATAAGATACGGTACCAAAAAGAGGTCTCTGATCTGCTCTTAAAAAGAGTCTGATTCGATCCTTTCCATAGAATTGTTCCGACAAAGTTTAACCGCTTATCCGGGCATGAAAAAATGGAAGAGAATACCTTTCCAATTGTCTTTACCTCCTATTACCTGAGTGCAGGACTTGCGCTCTATACAACGATCCACTCGATCATTGCTGTTTTTAATAAAGATCGTATTTCCCTCAATTTATCTCTGGCATTCTTTTCTTTCTTTATCGCTTGTTTTCAGATCACGAATTCTTTTTATTATCACGCCAATACTTTAGCCGGGGCATCATTTTTTTCAAAAATTCAAATACTCTTCATGTGCGGCGCTTTTCTGTCTGGATATCTTTTTTTTAGTATTTATACGGAATTTCGAAGAATGACGCCAGGGGTCATCCTTTTAGTGATTTTCATCGGTATATTGATACCTGTTAATTTGAATTCCCCTCACAGCCTTAAGTTTTCAACTTTGGAGGAGGTGGCTCCCCTTCGTATGGCATGGGGGGAAGAGCTGAAACAATTTTCCGGTGTCCCAACGATATGGTATGGACTTTTCAGGTCGATTCATTTTGGATTACTATTTTTTATGGGATGGAGATCCCTGATTCTTTACCAAAAAGGAAAATTTCTCCTATCTCTCACACTAAGTCTTAGCACAGTCCTTTTTGTACTTTCTGGAATCTGGGGGGTTTTAATTGATCTCGGAAAGATCCATTCCATCTATTTCGGCGGATTCATTTTTGTTTTTGTCACATTGATGATGAGCTTCAGTTTAATCCAGGACCGGAAAAGTGACTTCCTGACACTCACGAAGGCGAAGGACGCGATTCAGGAAGCCGAAGAACGCTATCGAAATATCTTTGAAAATGCGGTGGAAGGAATGTTCCAGACCACCCCGAGCGGAAGTATATTATTGGTCAATCCCGCATTTGCTTTCATGTATGGTTATGATTCTCCGGAAGAGATGATCCGATTGGTCCCGGATATTACCGAGCTGTATGTGGATTCAAAGAACAGAACCGAGGTCAAGCGCCTCCTCGATGAACAGGGATTTGTAAAAGGCTTTGAAACAAGGTTTTTTCGAAAGGACGGAAGTGTGATGTGGGTCTCGGCCTGTGTCCGGACGGTTCGCGATAGTCTGGGCAAAGTATCTTACTATGAGGGAACGAATGAGGATATTACCAAACGAAAGGAATTTGAAGAAGCCTTTCGAAATGCCGATGAAAGGTATCGGAATATTTTTGAAAATGCCGTGGAGGGAATTTTTCAAAGTACTCCGGACGGGAAGCCTCTTTTGGTTAACCCCGCCCAGGCTGCGCTACTGGACTTTAACTCAGCGGAAGAAATGTTCAAATCTGTTCAGGATGTCACAAGCCTTTACGTGGATCCTGAAGACCGGAAAGAATTTGTTCGATTACTGGCAGAACGAGGATATGTCAAGGACTTTGAAACCCGTTTTTATCGTAGGGACAGATCCTTCACCTGGGTAACCATCAATGCCAAGGCGATTCGAGATGCCAGCGGCCGTGTTCACCATTATGACGGGACGATGGAAGATATTTCCCGTCGAAAACACTTAATAGAAGCCAGCAATGCGATGATCTCCACGTTGGACTTAAAGGAATTGTACCTGGCCATTCGTCCCGGTTTGCTGCGGTTCATGCGAGCTGATTTAGTCAGTATCACTTTGTATGACTCGGAAAAGAAACAGCTTCGTCTCAATTTTCTTGAGTATACGGGTCAGGAAGGCATGATGCACGACTCGGTTCTGATCCTTGAAGATGGATCAGCGTTAACCGAGGTGCTGGAATTGTTAAAACCCGTTCATGTTAATTCTGTTTCGAAGGACCTGTTTCCACCCGAATTATACCAGGTGTTCCATAAAGAAAAGATTGATTCTCTTTATTGTCTGCCGCTGCTCGCGCACGGTTTGTTCATTGGAATCCTGATATCAGGGAGCCGTTCGCCAGATACATTTAATTCTGAAAATGTCGATTTTTTACGACAAATCGCAAGTCAGTGTGCAATCGCAATAGACAATGCCCTTGCCTACCGGAAAATTACGGAACTCAAAAACAAGCTTTCAGAAGAAAAGCTGTATCTCGAAGCCGAAATCAGTTTGGAACACAATTTTGGGGAGATCATCGGTAAGAGCAGCGCAATAAGAAATGTTTTGAAACAGGTGGAAATCGTGTCGCCTACAGATTCATCGGCCTTGATATTGGGCGAAACGGGAACGGGCAAGGAGCTGATCGCAAGAGCAATTCATCGTTTAAGCAAGCGAAAAGACCGCAATTTCGTTAAAATAAATTGCGGCGCAGTTCCGGCAGGTCTGCTAGAAAGCGAACTTTTTGGCCATGAGAAAGGCGCCTTCACGGGTGCTCTTATTCAGAGGGTCGGCAGGTTTGAATTGGCCCATCAGGGGACCCTGTTCCTGGACGAAGTGGGAGATATTCCCCTGGAACTCCAGACGAAACTCCTTCGCGTCCTTCAGGAACATGAGTTTGAGAGGTTAGGAAGTTCGAAAACTATTAGAGTGGATGTCCGGATTATCGCAGCGACAAATCGTGATCTCAATGAAATGGTCGCAAGAAAGGAATTTCGAAGTGACCTCTATTTCCGCCTAAAGGTCTTTCCCATTCTCGTTCCCCCACTCAGGGATCGCCAGGAGGATATTCCCATCTTAATTCATCATTTTGCCGAGAAACATGCAATACGAATGAGTAAGCAGATTTCAAATGTTCCCGCATTCGCCATGAAATCCCTTTTAGCCTATTCCTGGCCAGGAAACGTCAGAGAACTTGAAAACCTGATCGAAAGGGCGGTTATACTTTCTCCGGGAACGACTCTTCAAGTTCCGCTATCTGAACTTAACCCGATTGGAACTTCAGAGAATGCAGGCCCGATGGTCTCTGAAGATGTTGTGGACTCAAGAAACCTTTCTTCTAAAGCGGGAATGAGTAATATTGGGACTTTGGAGGAAGCGGAAAGAGAACACATACTGCGTGCTCTCAAGGCTTCCAATTGGGTCATCGCTGGAACCAAGGGAGCGGCAGAGCTCCTTGGAATGAAAAGATCGACGTTGCGCGCAAAGATGCAAAAACTCGGTATCCCACCCAGATCTTGATGGCCATATCTAGCCAAATGGTCTTATTTGGCCAGTAGAAGTTTGTCTTTACTACATTCTGCGAAATTCTCATTTATTCAATAAATTCCTAATTACTAATTATTTTCAATGAGTTGAATCCATTTATTTGGAAAAACTTCCTGTGGCATATCATTTGCTATATTACCAGGTACGTAATCGTTAGATCCAGTTGAAATTTGCAAAACGACTTGATTGGGTCACTGACTTTCAAGAAGGAGTCGTACTATGGATTCAAAAAAAAATGAAGATCTGGATGATATTATCAGTAAAGTCCAGAAACTGGAGGCAATAAGTCTCCTTACTGCTGGTATTGCTCATGATTTTAACAACATGCTGACATCCATTCTCGGAAACATCTCGCTCGTCAAGTCACAATTAAGAGAAGATGACTGGTGTTTCGAAAGGTTGACCGAGGCAGAAAAGGCGTCTCTTCAGGCAAAAGAGCTCTCTTCCCAGCTTCTCACTTTTGTAAGAGAAAGGCCTCCGGTCAAAAAGATCGCGTCAATAACTGAATTGCTCAGTTTCACCGTTCCATTTGTTTTGAGAGGCTATCCTGTTCAATGTCAGTTAGCTTTTTCGAAAAATATCTGGCCAGTCGAAATCGACGAATCGCAGATTACCCGGGTGATTCAAAATTTAGTCATTAATGCAAGACAGGCAAACCCCGAGGGAGGCGTCATTCAGGTCCATGCCGAAAATATGAATGTCGCGAATCCGAAGGAAAACGGTCTTTTATTGGAAAAAGGGAAATATGTTAAAGTTTCGATACGGGATCATGGATACGGAATCCCGAAAGAAGACCTTCCAAAAATATTCGAACCTTTCTTCACAACAAAGTCCAGCGGTAATGGCCTGGGACTTGCCACTTCGTATTCAATCATTCAAAGGCACGGTGGAACCATGACAGCAGAATCGAGTCTGAAAACCGGAACGATTTTTTCATTTTTCATTCCAGCGGTCATTCGAAGGTCATCCACCCTTGTGAAAGAGAAAAATACTTTGATTAAAGGGCAGGGCAGAGTCCTGGTTATTGATGATCAGGAGAACGTCCTGCAGGTCGCAAGTGAAATGCTCAAACATCTTGGTTATGATTCTGAAATTGCCAGAACCGGAACCGAAGGACTAATCAAAACAAAACGGGCAAAAGAATTGGATCGGTCATTTGAACTTATTATAACCGAACTGAATCTCCCGGGAGAGATGACCGGAATTGAAATGCTAGAAAAGGCAAAAGAAATCGACCCCCAAATCAAGTTTATTTTATCAAGTGGTTATACTTATGATTCGGCTAAAGGCCTATGTCAATATTACGGTTTCTCGGGAGCTCTTAGGAAGCCCTATTCTGTCCATGAGATGGGCAGCTTGCTTCATGAGGTCATGGAACTTAAACCGTCTTCGTAATTCAAGACAGAAAAAGAGCATTACTTGTAAAAGAGTGCGCTGTCTTCTAAAAAGACTTCTCTTGTTGCGGAAATAAAAGAAAGCAAGACCTGTCTGTTCTCATAGTCTATTGCTCGACTAAATGGAGTCTCTCCAGATTGATTTTGAGCCTTCGGTTCCGCTCCATGACTCAGAAGGATGTTGACCATTCGGAGGCTTCCCCATCCTGCCGCCAGATGAAGGGGTGTTTCGCCATCTTTCCGCGTTGCATTTACATTGGCCCCATTTCTTAACAGTATGTCTGCAATATCCTCTTGTCCTTTTTCTGCTGCCCAATGGAGGGGGGTCTCTCCACTTTCATTTTCCGCCCCGATATCCGCCTGATGTTCCAGAAATTGTATGACCAGTTCTTTTCTACCGATTTCAACTGCGATATGGAGGGGTGTTTCACCCTCATGATTCCGGACATTCACATTTGCAAGATGATTCATTAATAGATCCACCATTTCTCCGTTTCCCACCGTAACGGCTATATGAAGAGGAGTGTCCCCGTCTCGGTCTTCGGCATTGATATCTGCTTGAAAATCCAGAAGGAGGCGCACGATATTTTTATGGTCTTTGGCCACGGCTTTATGAAGAAGCGTACTTCCCTCGTCATTTTCTATTTGAGCCAACTTTGGCTCTTTCTTCAAATATTTATTCAGCGTGTCAATCTGATTTTGTTCGATTGCCTTAAAAGCCTGACGTGCCGAAATTCCAGGATTCTTGGATAACATAGAGCCGGCATCTGCCTCAGAATAACCTGAAACAAAAAACAATATAAAAAACAGAGCGACAGGCTTAAAATCAATACAAGAATATTCTTCTTCTTTCATTTCATTTAACCTTTCATTTACTATCGGCCCGGTTCGGACTTGAAAAATCAAAATGGACCGATCATATGATTTAAATCCCAATATATCTTAAGCAAATATTGTTCCATTTATATTTTTCCCCTGTGGACTCATAAAATAGCATTATTCTATAGGGTTATGGGTCTATGAGAGACGAGACTCGAGTGGACCTTCGGCCCAAATGTACCCGGTTTCTGGCAGCCCGGCCAATTTATTCCTCTTTTCTTCCTCAAACGAGCTCGACGCTCAAAAAGGTACGTGTTGACCGGTTATTCTGAATTCATATTTTGAAGTGCTCGGGCCGAAAATGGACCGGTTTTTGGTGGAATTTAGAACTCAGGTATGATAATAACCATGAAGAATGGATCAAATGCCCGGAGGAACTGAAATGAATAAGAAATTTCTCAAACCCCTGTTAATATCGATTGTCCTCTCTTTTATTTCTGTCACGACGCTTGCCATCAATTTGAATGAAATCGATGGCAAGGCGCTTGAAGTCATGATGGCCGATGGAAAAGCAATTCGAATTGTCGATGTCAGAGAACCTGACGAGTTTGCTGCAGGACATATAAAAGGGGCCATCAATATTCCCTTTGAACCGGCTAAATCAAGAGTTCTCAAAGAACTTCAGCCCCAGGAACGAATTGTTTTTGTCTGCCACGGCGGACCCATGGGCCACGAGCTCGGAACCCTGCTTGCCAAAATGAATTACCCGGAGGTTTACAACCTGATCGGTGGAATGAAAAAATGGCGCGGAGAAATTGTTAAATAAGATTTTCGCAATTCTATCACGCCTCGCCGTATTGCTGTTATATAGCCTCTTCTCACCAGCCGTTCTTCCCGCAAGAGATTTTTCGCCCGGGACGGAATGGACCGGAATCTCCGGTAGCGCCTCAAACGACCTTATTGTCGTGGGAGAATATGGTGCCATCTCTCGATTCAATGGAACAAGATGGTCTCCGGTCGAAAATCAAACCGCAACCTGGCTTTCAGCTGTCTTTCAATTTTCATCCCATGCCATTTTTGCAGCCGGATATAACGGCGTAATTCTGCATTTTAACGGCACCCGATGGGAGAAAATGGAAACCGGAATCACAAATGATTTGAACGGCATTTGGGGGAGTTCTCCGGAAAACATTTATGCAGTTGGAGACCGGGGAACCATCGTCCATTACGATGGAATCCGATGGTCAGTCGTTTCGAGCGGCACTGAAAATCTTCTCTTCAATATATGGGGGAGTTCTCCCGCAGATGTCTATGCGTGCGGCGGGAGAAGCACGCTGTTACATTTTAACGGTCAAGTTTGGCAGAGGGTCCTGCTCCCAAAGGAGAGCCACTATGTCGGAATCTGGGGAAGCCGTTCTGACGACCTCTTTTTAGTCGGTGACGCGGGGGTCATTCTTCATTTTGATGGTTCGAGCTGGTCTCCCATGGATAGCGGCGTAACCGATCTTCTCAGGGCCGTCTGGGGGAGTTCCGGTGAGGATGTCTATGTGACGGGGGACAACGGGATGATCCTTCGTTACAATGGAAATCGCTGGAAAAGAATGGCTTTCCCGTATCAAGATCCGATTCGCGGAATCTGGGGAAAAGATTCCAACCACCTCTTTGCGATCGGAGACGGCGGCACGATTTTTCACTATAACGGCATAAGATGGAAAAGTTTGTTCAAACCTGAAAAAAAATAGGATTTTTCCCCTCGGTATCTCTGACCCAAACGAAAGGGCGATTTCGTCAAACGGCCTTTTTAAGAATCAACGAGTTTCGTTTAAGGAGGGCTTCTACCGCTTTGACATCCAGGGGCTTTGAATAAAGATATCCCTGGAAATATTCGCAATTCAGTTTTTTCAACTCTTCAAGTTGTTCGGCAGTTTCAACCCCTTCTGCGATGACAAACTTTTTAAGAGAATGGGCCATCGCGATGACCGATTTAACAATTTCCATCGCGTTCGTATTGGAACACATGGTACTGACGAAAGAACGATCTATTTTCAACGCATCCATATGAAATTTATGGATATAGCTCAATGACGAATATCCGGTCCCAAAATCGTCGAAATAGACCTTGATATTCATTTTTTTGAGTTCGAGAAGGATCTGGGAGGAAATTTCAGGATTTTCCATAATAATGCTTTCAGTAATCTCCACCCTCACATTTTCAGGACTCACTCGTGCTTCTTCAAGAATTTCAGAGATCTCTCCGATTAAATTGGGTTTCATCTGTTTGCTAGATAGATTGATGCTCACCGTGAGTGGGGGATCGAATGGAAACTTCTCCTTCCAGATAGCGATCTGGCGGCAGGCCTCCTTAAATACCCACTTTCCGATCGGCAAAATAAGACCTGTCTCCTCGGCAACAGGAATAAACCGGATGGGCGGAACCAATTCTCCGGTTGCAAGCTGCCACCGGACAAGCGATTCAAATCCAACTAAATCACCCGTGACGACTGAAATTATCGGCTGATAATGAAGCAGGAACTGGTTCTTTTCAATGGCATGCCGCAGGTCATTCTCCAGTCTCAGCGTTAATTTTATCTCTTCATGCATCTTTTCGTTATAGATCACATACCTGTTTCTTCCATCCAGTTTAGCCTGATACATGGCAATATCGGCGTCGCGGATCATCTCTTCCGCATTATGTAATCCTGCGCTACTCAGCACGATTCCAATACTTGCCGTAATGAACACGTCCTGATCGTTCAGTCTAAAAGATTTCTCCAACTCCTTTCTCACCCGTTCCGCAACGACAATCGGGTTTTTATCGTCTTTAATATCTTCAAGCAAGATGGCAAATTCATCTCCACCCAACCGGGCCAGGGTGTTGTAAGCGCGAAGCGATTTTTTTATCCTTCTTGCCGCGCTCTGCAGAAGATGGTCTCCGACCACATGGCCAAAACTGTCATTCACATTCTTAAAGCGGTCAAGATCAAGGAATAAAATCGCAAATTTGAAATTATCTTCCCGTTTTGAATGAGAAATCGCTCCTTCTAATCTTTCCAGGAAAAGCGTTTTGTTAGAAAGATTGGTTAATCCATCATGGGAGGCGTCATGTTTCAGTTTGTCATAGAGCATTTTCTTCTCGGTGATATCTTGCATCATCCCGATAAAATAAAGGGGGTTCCCGTTTTTTTCTCGAATCAGAGATGCGGTCAAATTTACCCAAATATAGGTTCCGTCCTTTTTGACGTAGCGCTTTTCAATGTTGTAAGTTGGGATATCTCCCTGAATGAGTTTCTTTGAATAAATCAGACAATCGTCAGTTTCATCTGGATGAGAAATATTGATCAGGGAAAGTCGGGTCAATTCCTCCGCGGTGTATCCCAACATGCGGGAGAGGATGGGATTGACCCTGATAATATTGTTATCCAGGCTGATCAGGGCCATTCCCAATGGACCTTCTTCAAAAATCTTTCTCAGTCCCTCTTCCCGTTCCCGGAGGTCCTCATTAATCTTTGCGAGATCGGTCTTGTTCCGCTCTAGCTCAACATCCCGGCGCTGGATTTGTTCCAGCATGCCGTTAAATCCTTCTGCCAGAATTCCAAACTCATCTCCCGTTTGAATCCCGGATCTGAGCGAATAGTCCTTCTTCCTTGAAATCTCTTTCATGAGGCTTGTCAGATCAAAAATGGGAGCCGTAATTCCTTTTTGAAATCGCGACAATAAGATAAAAGCGGTCGATAGAGAAATCGTCATGATTCCTGCGATCGTAACCGTATAAAGCAGGAAATGCGCGTACATTTCCTTGAGATCGGATCGGATGTAAATGGTCCCGATTGTTTCATCCAGGAAATGGATCGGCTGAACTATTTCCAGATAATTTAGGCCAAATCGGTAACCCGCCTCCAGTGAACTGGGATTAGAAACAGGACCATCGAGGTCTCTTTGGTAACGTGCAAAGGGCCGATCCTCTTTATAGATGGCGGCAACGACAATATTGGATGCGGAAATCGTCGTAAACAGGATCTCTTTTTCAGCCTCTTGATCATTAAATGACAGGGCCGCGGTACTGTTGTTTCCGATCATTTTGGCCTGAATCGTAAGCGCTTTGACCAACGATTTCTTGAAACCGACAAATTCGTTCGCAATCAGCCCGATGCAGACCAGGACCAGGAGAAGAGTCACCGTGATCAGATTGGTGATCATTAATTTCTGTTTTATTGACCGGGTCTTTGATATAAACATGCTATCCCATCAAGGTGTCGTATGAACCGTTGTCGCCAGATTCAATAGTTTTGAACTGATTCTAATTCCAGCTTTTTCCGCGGCTTCGGGATTAATCTCAAACCGGATCTTTCCGGTCTCATTCCGTAAATTAATGATAATTCCTTTTTCGGAAAATCCATCCGTATCGCTTATCGTGAGTATCCTCGAATTCCCAATCTCCTTGATCATTTCTGAAACGTGACTGGCTTCGGTAGAACTGACGAACAGGATATCGCAGCGGGTGGGATCCGTATGTGCGCTTTGGCCAAAAATAATCTTTTTCCCCCGGATCTGTTTTTTACCAAAAACCTCCCAATCAGAATCAAAGGGGTTTTTTCCGGCCACGCAGAAAACGAAATCGCCCTTTTGACGATACTTCCAGTCAATAAACTTGAGAAAATTATAAATATATTCCGCTTTCATCCGGTACTCTCCGGAATAAGTCTCTCCCCTCGCCTTTTCAAATCCAGAAAAAATCGAGAAGAGACAGATTGTAAAAATAAAAGCACTTTTTAGAAGAATGGCTTTCCTTCTTGACTGGAGTAAGTTCAACAGGTTCCCCGGATCTTCCTTTACGTTCGGGACCTCTTAAATATAATTTAACCTTAGGTTCATGAAGTGTCAAATCGGACATCGGGCCAATTATTCGATACAACTGGCATAAAATGACATGGGCGTGGTAGCGAAAAGGCGGAAGGGAAGACTTAGAAGCGTTTAAACTGTTTTCCGAGCGAAATGCCTTGCGACTGATAGGAAGAACCGATATTCAAACCGTAAATCTTTTCGGGTATTTCGAGGAGTTTTTCATAAATTAACCGGCCGACCACCTGGCCATCATTGAAGAGAAAAGGAACTTCGTGGGAACGGACTTCCAGCACCGCCCGGGTTCCCTTTATTTCGTTTTTGCCATAGCCAAAACCGGGGTCGAAAAATCCAGCATAATGAATCCGAAATTCTCCTACGGAAGGATCATATGCAACCATGTCTGCAGCGTAATCTGTCGGAACGCGGATCTTTTCTTTAGAAGCAAGGATATAAAAGTCGTCGGGATTAAGAATGATATAGCCCTTTTTCGGCTTTTCAATCGGTTCCCAGAATTCAAGAGGATCGTAATAATTGATCTGATCAAAATCTATAATCGGAGTATGAGGCTTGGCCCGATATCCGATAATACCGGAGTCTTCCCCCCCGATCAAATCGATCGAAATCCAGAGGCCGTTCGAAATCAGGGCCTGGTCGGGACTATTCTCTTTATAAACCAGCTTCTCTTTCTTGTCCAGGTCGGTCAGGTTTTCATCCGAAGAAAGCGGCTTCCCCTGAATAAAGCGGATCTGATTCAGCTGGGTTCCCTCATGAACAAGAATGGAAAACGTTCTCGGGACAATTTCAACATAGAGTTTTCCAGAATACCCGCATCGAATTCGTTCGAACTCCGTCCCATAATCTGTGATGAGCCGGGTAAAGACATCGAGTCGTCCCGTCGTGCTTTTGGGATTCGACTTTCCAGAAAGTTCAGAAGGGAGCGCCAGCTCTTCAATCAAAGGGACGATATAGACGCATCCTTTTTCCAAAACAGCGGGCCGGGTCAGATCAATTTCATGCATACAGAGCTGTTCGAGCCGGTTTTTAACCGTTAATCCCTCGCCCGGAAGAAAGCTTGCCCGAACCCGATAGGCGACAGGTCCCAGTCTCAAGTCCATGCTCGCCGGCTGAATTTGACTCTCTGAAACGGACGTTTGCGAGACAATGGCGCCGGAGAGAATCAGTTTCTTAATTTCCTGGGATGGAAGAATTCCTGCTGTCTGAAAAGAGCGAAGATCGTTTTCCAGGTTAGGAAAGAGTGACGGTTTATTCTGATCCATTGCGGCAAAGTCTAATTCCATTAACCCTTCAAGTCAACGACTTTATAGAGTTCGAACCAGATGATGGTCCCCATTCCAGCCAGGAACGCGCCCGTCATCTCCATTGGGTTAAGGGGTGAGAATTGAAACAGACCCTGCAAGGAAGGCGTGTATAGGACTACTGCGAGAAAAAAAAGGGTGAATACCACCACGCCCCATAATGCGGGATTCGGCTTCATCAGCGTTTCTTTTAGCGTGAGGTTCATCGATCGGTTTGCAAAGATCTGAGCCAAATTTGACACGATTAATGCCGTAAAGGCGATCGAACGCGCGTGACGCTCATCCCATCCAAGTTTTAAAGCATAGCCGTATAGTCCTAATATGATGAGAAATACGATGGCACCTTGCATAAAAAGGACGAAAAGAGATTTTTTCCTGAAAATCGGGTCAAGGACAGATCGGGGCGGCCGCTTCATGATATTGGCCTCTTCCTTCTCCGATTCAAAAACGATTGAACAGGCCGGGTCGATTATAAATTCCATGAACACAATATGAATCGGCGTGAACATCAGAGGCCATCCAAGCGTCAGGGGAATCACGGACATCCCCACAATCGGGATATGCACCGCGAGAAGATAGGACATCGCTTTTTGAAGATTATCAAATATTCTCCTCCCTTCCCTGATGGCCTGCACAATGGATGAAAAGTCGTCGTCCAGAAGAACCAGGGCGGCCGCTTCACGAGCCACATCGGTTCCCCGATTTCCCATGGCAATGCCAATATCGGCTCCTTTCAACGCCGGGGCATCATTCACGCCATCTCCCGTCATTGCAACAATCTCACCCCGGGATTTAAATGCGTTGACCAGCCGCAATTTTTGTTCGGGAACGACTCGGGCAAAAATATTCGTGCGAACCGTGCGGGCGTTCAATTCCGCGTCTCGCATGATCTGTAGATCGTGACCTGTCAGAATTTCGTCAGCCGGCCTCAACCCTGCCTGACGCGCAATAGCGGATGCCGTTACCGAATAGTCCCCTGTCATCATCACCACCCGTATTCCGGCCGAATAACATTCCTCAATGGAGGATTGAACGTTTGGACGAAGGGGATCTGCCAGGCCTATGAGCCCGACAAAGCTAAATTCGAAATCATGCTGAAGCCGCGGCCAGGGCTCTCCCCGGAATTCGGATTTTGCAACGCCGAGGACACGTAATCCCTCGCCGGCCATTTTCTCGGTCTGAATTGCCAGTTCAGTTTTCTCGGATTCAGGAAGATGGCACAAGTCAGCAATCGCTTCCGGAGCCCCTTTCGTTGCCACAACAAAGATCTCCTGGTCCGGGCCTTTCCAGACTTGTGACATCGCCAGCAATTCAGGCTCAAGCGGATATTCGCGTACCAGCGTCCAGTCTGAATGAAGATGTTCCGATTTCCCCAGCAATTTATTCCCTGTCTCCTGGAACGCCCTTTCCATTGGATCAAAGGGATCGATGTCGCTGGCAAGTATTGCGTATTCCAAAGGGGGATGAAATTCGTCCGGAATGGCGTCGGGATCGCCTCCAAGATGATGAATGACGTTTCCTGGTGCATAGATCGACCTCACTTCCATCCGATTCAGAGTGAGTGTCCCCGTCTTATCGACACAAAGGATTGTCGCGGACCCTAACGCTTCAATTGCCGAAGAACGCCGGGTCAAAACTCTCTTCCGGGAAATTCGCCAGGCCCCTAACGCGAGAAAAACGGTCAGAACCACGGGAAATTCTTCAGGAAGGACTGCCATGGCAAGGGTAAGACCAGCCAGAACACCTTCTAACCAGTTTTGCCGAATCATCCCGTAGAGAAGAACCACGCAAAGACAGGCCAGAATGCCAATAACAGCAATGTTTCTAACGAGTCGGCCGATTTCCTGCTGAAGGGTAGTCTTGTGGTTACTTTCTACACGTAACTCATTTCCAATTTGGCCGAGTCTGGTTGCGGAACCAATCGCTGTCACTTCCGCATAACCTTTCCCCTGAACAACCAATGAACCTGAAAAAAGATAAGATGAATTTTCCATCCCTTCTGAATCCAGGTCATTTTTGTTTCCTCCGACACCTTTTCCGACAGGCATTGATTCCCCGGTTATCAGCGACTCATCCACCATCAGGACAGTGCCGCTCTTTAAGAGAAGCGCATCCGCTGGAACGCGGTCCCCGGCGGCAATGATCAGCAAATCTCCTCGAACGACTTCCCTCCCGGCAATACGAATTGCATTTCCGTCACGAACCACAAGGGCTCTCGGACTCGTTAAATCGCGCAATGCACTGAGTACCTTCTCCACTTTTCGCTCTTGATAGAGCGTGATTCCGATGATTCCGGAGATCGATATAAATAAGGTCATGGCTTCTGTTCTGTCGCCGAGAATCAGGTAAATCGTTCCTGCCGCAAGCAGAAGAAGAAACATGGGCTCTCTTAAGACGCCTCGGAGGAGTTTCCAAATCGTCCCGGACTGATCCGATGGCAATTCGTTAAAACCTTCCTGCTGAAGGCGATTTGCAGCCTCTACAGCGGAAACTCCTTTCAGGGGGAAGAGTTCGGGATCAGAATTCATGGCATTCATCTGTTTACTATAGGAAATTGTTCTTTGAATATCAATCGGTGAAATGTTTCGCCGCTGCCTAATTGACTGTACATCCTTGAAACGATCAAAAATAACTGTTTTAAAATGATTTTTATTTTAGGCCGTCCAATAGTCTAGACACCTTTCATTTTAAATCCGTCTGTCTCTTCCTTTTTTCATTTTGACCTCTGGAACTTATTGAAAACTAAGGTGAGATATTTTTAAATTTGAACAGTTTTCCAATATTTGGGCATGTTCTTTGCTCTTTATAAAATAAAAACCACTTTCAAAGGAGAGGGACATGGGACATAAAAATGTCGTGCAACATCGCGCTCCACAGATCAAGAGAGGGACAGAAGTTAAAGTAAAGGAATCCTATTTGTCATCGAAAGGATTGTCTGAGCCGGCAAAATGCGAATCCTGTCAATCTGTTTATCATCATAAGCAATGGTATTCTAAAGAACATGCGGTTGTGCTTGATTTGCCCAAAGAGAAATTGAAGGAAACGATCTGTCCCTCCTGTCGAAAAACTGCCGACCACTTTCCGGGAGGGATTGTAAAGTTAAACGGAGACTTCTTGACTATCCATAAAGATCAAGTTCTCCACCTGATCCGAAACCTGGAGGTAAAATCCAAAGAAGTCAATCCTTTAGATGGAATCATCTCACTTAAGGATCTGGGTCATTCCCTTGAAATTCATACGACCAACGAACGATTTGCCCAAAGAATCGGAAGAGAGGTGAAACGCGCATTTAAAGGAGAGATCACCTACCACTGGACAGCTGGCGATAAATTTGTTAGAGTCGATTGGCATCGGGAGGGAAAACCAGGCGTTAAATTCAAGGGAGAATAGAACCAATGGTCAAAATCAAGCAGATCATGTCCAAGAACATCTTTAAGGTCGATTCCCAGAAAACAATCCGGGAGGTGATTAATGTCATGGCTGAAAAGAAGCTTGGAAGCCTCCTGGTTCAGAAAGGGGATGAGATTGTCGGCATACTTGAAGAGGCGGACATCGTACGCAAAGTTTTGGGCAAAGATCTGAACCCGTATGTGACCAAAGTTAACGATGTCATGGGGAATCCTATTCTGATCGATGAAGATAAGACCGATAACGACGCCAGCGACATGATGTTTCAGCATCATACCCGACATCTTGCCGTCACTTCCGGAACCAAAATAGTCGGAATTATATCGATGTATGACCTGATACGGCCCGTTTATCCCGACAAAACCTTCTGGGCTTAATTTTCCAAGCATGAACGACCTTCTTCATATTGCCAGGACAAGGCTGATGGAGATCCTGGTCAAAGACTCTTTTCAATATTCCGAAACGCCTCAATTTCGTCTTGTTTCCGGAAAAACCAGCCAGTTCTACATCGACTGTAAAAAAACCACCTACAATGCTGAAGCGATGAATCTCATCGGAGAGATTCTTTTTAGTAAAATGTCGGGGATTCAACTGGATGCCATTGGAGGATTGACTCTCGGAGCTGATCCAATTGCTTTTGCGGTCTCCATGATCAGTTTTCAAAAAGGAAGACCGATCAAATCCTTTGTGATCAGAAAGAAACCGAAAGAACATGGCATGAAATATTCCATCGAAGGAAAGCTGGAAGGAGTAAAGCGGGTGGTCATTGTTGAAGATGTTGTAACTACCGGTCAGAGTACGCTTGATGCGATCACGAAAGCCGAAGAAGCGGGTCTTGAAATCGTAAAAGTCTTTGCTCTGGTCGACCGGGAAGAAGGAGGCAAAGAGGAAGTCCTGAAGCGGGTTCGGAATTTTGAAGCCTTGTTTACCAAATCAGAGCTGTTTTCCTATTATTCCTCAAAAAAATAATCGCGTCATTTTAGGTGATTTTTCATTTTCAACCTTGTAAAATCAGGTTGAATGATTTCGGGCGATTAGCTCAGCGGTAGAGCGCTGCCTTCACACGGCAGAGGTCGCAGGTTCGAGACCTGCATCGCCTATTGATTTCTCAAGCACTTACACGATCTGCTCCTGCCCTTGTACCCTCAGGTATGACCAAAGTATGACCAAGAACATCAACGCCATGCCGTAAAGATTCAACGGTGTGGTGGGCGTATCGTTGAGTCATCCGCATATCCTTATGACCCA